>JAFYYO010000040.1 GCA_017557475.1 Bacteroidaceae bacterium | reverse complement strand
TTAATTATGCGTTCACAAGCGACCGATGCATCAACGCCGCAGGCTACCTTCGCGACGAAGGGCACGACGGCAACCAGAGCATCTGGAAGGCTGTGCTCATTCCTTATGCCGTGAACTACGTTCTCGATGAGAAGATGCCACAAACAACGAACCAACAATATCGCAAGGACATCCTCAACCTCATCCTGAAGAACACCAACATCATGTGGAAGAACCTCGACCGTTCTCGCTATCCTCTCGTCTTCTGCAACTACGACTGGACTTCTCCTTATACTGGTGCCGACTCGGATGCTGCGATGGGAGCGATGTGCAGCGGTTCCTCTTTGATGGAGAACACGGCTCGTATGTGTGTAGCCATCGTGGACCGCTACAACTTAGGTACTCTCTATACTCAATGCAGCAAGTTCGTCATCGAGCCAGGTCTTGAAGGTGTAGCTGAGATTGTTGCCTTCAATACAGCAATGGCCACAGCTGCAGAGATGAATGCCAATCCTGGCGACTACACACATGCTCAGTTCCTCCAAGCAATAGAGAACCTCGAAGCCGCCTATCAAGCCGCACAAGACTATGTAGACTATATGACAGATGTTCCTAAAGTCTTTAATAACATTGAGGGAGACACCTATAACCTCAGCGGCCAAAAGGTAAGTGGTAAACTACCCAAAGGCATCTACATCAAGGGTGGACGCAAGGTCTTTGTTCGTTGAGAAATGCCCCTCTATGCAAAAAAAGTTGCCTGTTTGTTTGGTAGAATCAAATAAACATTGTACCTTTGCAGCGCAATTTTGGGAATGGTGCCTTGGATGAGTGGCTTAGTCAACGGTCTGCAAAACCGTCTACAGCAGTTCGAATCTGCTAGGCACCTCACTTGAAGAAAGCAATAGGACAGGGAATCCCGCAATAGCGACAAGCTGCTGCGGGATTTGTTTTTAGGTGTCTCTGAAAACACGCCCTGCCTAGTTGGCAAACTAGGCGTGCCTAATTGACGAACATAACGTGCCTAATTGGGGAACATAACGTGCCTAGTTGACGAACTAACCTAAGCTAATTTCCAGAAGCTTTTTGTCCTTTTACTTGCCTAATCACGCAGAAAGTTGTAAATTTGCAGCCAAATTCGTATAAATAACCACTTTTCATCATGAAAAAGAAAAACCTCGAAACCATCTGCATCCACGGCGGATGGAAGCCCAAGAAAGGCGAACCTCAGCAACTTCCCATTTATCAGAGTACAACTTTCCGCTATGAGACGAGCGACCAGATGGCGCGACTCTTCGACCTCAAAGATAGCGGTTACTTCTATACCCGCCTTGCGAACCCCACGAACGATGCCGTCGCACAGAAGATTGCAGCCCTCGAAGGAGGTGTAGGCGCTATGCTGACAAGCAGCGGACAGGCCGCAAACTTCTACGCCATCTTCAACATCTGTCAGGCTGGCGACCATTTCATCACAGCCAACACGATTTATGGAGGCACTTTCAACCTCTTCGGCGTGACACTTAAGAAGCTGGGCATCGAGTGTACCTTTGTTGACCCTGATTGGGACGACGAGCGCATCGAGGCTTGTTTCCGTCCAAACACGAAGTGCTTCTTTGGCGAAACCATCTCCAATCCTGGCTGTAATGTGTTCGACATCGAGCGTTTTGCCAAGATGGCTCACAAGCATGGCGTTCCCCTCATCGTGGACAATACCTTCGCCACGCCTATCAACTGCCGTCCTTTCGAGTGGGGCTGCGACATTGTGACGCACTCTACAACGAAGTATATGGACGGTCATGCGACTCAGGTAGGAGGTGTGGTAGTCGATAGCGGCAACTTCGATTGGGAGAAATATGCAGAGAAGTTCCCTTGCCTCTGCACCCCAGATGAGTCCTATCACGGCCTCACCTACACGAAGGCTTTCGGCAAGATGGCTTATATGACCAAGCTCGTGGCTCAGCTGATGCGCGACTTGGGTAGCATTCCTTCTCCCCAGAACGCCTTCCTGCTCAACCTCGGACTCGAGACTTTGCACCTTCGCATGCCCCGCCATTGTAAGAATGCGCAGAAAGTGGCCGAGTGGCTCGAGAAGAACCCCAAGGTAGGTTGGGTAAACTATGCAGGCCTGCCCTCTAACAAATACTATCCTTTGGCTCAGAAGTACCTGCCGAACGGCACTTGCGGCGTGATTGCCTTTGGCTTGAAAGGCACAAAGGAAGAGGCGATCCGCTTCATGGACAACCTGGATTTCATCAGCATCGTGACGCATGTTGCCGATGCTCGTACTTGTGTACTGCATCCTGCAAGCCACACCCACAGACAGCTCAGCGATGAACAACTCAGGGAAGCCGGCATCGCTCCCGACCTTGTTCGCCTTAGCGTAGGTCTCGAGAACATCGACGACATCATTGCCGACCTCGAACAAGCAATGGCGAAGATGTAAAGAACATCCTCCCCCTTCAAGCCTCCCCACCACTTAAGGGGAGGCTTTTTGGTTAAATAAGTTTAATTGTTATTGCCGTTTGAAGAAGTTTGCCTATCTTTGTCGTGCCAAATGAGCAAAAGGGTGAAGAACAAACTTTCATATCTTCTTCTGACGAGTTTGCTGACGCTGGTCGGCTGCAAGAGTCAGTATATGGTGAAGGGTTCCTCCAATGTAGATGAACTCGAAGGCCAGATACTGACCTTGAAGGTCTATGCCGACGGGGAACTGCGGAGCATCGACTCGACAAGAGTGGTGCATGGACGCTTCTCTTTCGGAGGCAGCATGGACTCCACGATGCTGGCGAACGTCTTCTTAGGCGACCTGAGCGTAATGCCATTAGTGCTCGAAGATGGCGAAGTGAAGGTGAACATCGGCGAGACACAACAAAGTGCAACCGGTACTCCTCTCAACGACACGCTTTCCGGCTTCATACAGAGGAAGACGCAACTCGATGCGCAGATGGCAGAGTTGCCTCACCTTGAGTCGCAAATGATAATGGACGGCACCGACTACGACGAAATCATGTACGAGTTGGGCAAGCAGTCGCAGCAGTTGGCTGCCGAGAACGACCAGCTCATCACACGCTTCATTCGCGCGAATTATAATAATGTATTAGGGCCAGGCATCTTCATGATACTGACCAGTAGCCTGCCCTACCCCGTCCTTACGCCTCAGATAGAGGAAATCCTCACGCACGCCACACCATACTTCCTCGGGCATCCATACGTCAAGAAGTACATCAAGATGGCGGAAGAGAGACAAAACAAAGAAGAATATTGAAAGTTCTCTATAGAACATACCAGCTACTTATCGCCTTGCCGCTCGTACTTTGTGCGACAACCTTGACCGCCCTTGCCACCATCATCGGCTGCGCATTGGGAGGAGCTAAGACTTGGGGCTACTATCCCGCAATGCTGTGGAGTCGGTTCATGTGCTGGATAATGCTTTTGCCTGTCAAGGTAGAAGGACGAGAACTTCTTGACAAAAAGCAGTCCTACGTCTTCGTAGCGAACCATCAGGGACCTTACGACATCTTCCTCGTCTATGGCTATCTCGGCCGCAGTTTCCGCTGGATGATGAAGAAGTCCTTGCGAAACATCCCTCTTGTTGGCAAGGCTTGCGAGAGTGCAGGACACATCATGGTCGATAAGTCTGGACCGAAGGCCATCCACAGAACCTACGAACAAGCCGAGCAAGTATTAAAGCACGGCGTCTCGCTTGTCGTCTTTCCTGAAGGAGCAAGAAGCTTCACAGGCCACATGGCAAAGTTCCGCAGAGGAGCTTTTCAGCTGGCCGACGAATTGCATCTCCCTGTCGTTCCCGTTACGATTGACGGCAGTTTCGACGTCCTGCCTCGCCAGAAAGGCATCAACTTCGTCACCTGGCATCGCCTTCGCCTCGTCATCCATGCCCCAATTGTGAGTGAAGAGCAAGGCTCTGAAGCCGTCCAAAAGACCTTGGAGCAGAGCTACGAGACCATCATGCAAGCCCTTCCCCCTCAGTATCAAGGCTTCGTAGAAAACCCTGACCAGTAATTCTTTATATATTCCCTACAAAATGAAGAAAACCATCATTACCATTATGCTCGCCCTCGTCTGGGTGACGGGCTGGGCACAGAAGTACACCATCAAGGCCGACATCACTCCCATGATTGAGGAGATGGCAAAGTATAATGTCGTCATCGACAGCTTCTATCTGGCCGACTACGGCACTAAAGAGCCGATCACTAAGAAGTATGCTCTAAAAAATAACAAGATTAACCTCAAAGGCAAGGTTGATAAGCCTCTGCTTGCGGCTTTGGAATTGGAGATGAGGATTACTGGAGGTGTTCGCACTAACCACATTCCCTTTATTCTCGAAGCTGGTAATATCACGATTACGATGGATGGCCGCTCATGTATCGTTGCGGGTACACCCCTGAACGAATCTCTGTTTGATGTTACTAGAGAGTTCGGACAAGCCAGACAGAACGGAGAATCAGACAAAGCCCGTCAAATCATCAAGGATTATATCCTCAAGCATCATGATGACCTTACAGCCGTACTGATGCTGACTGCGATGGACCATTCTACCGTAGACGACGCGAAAAAAGTATTGGCACTCATCGGACAATGCAGCGAGGAAGTTCAGAAACATCCTACCACCGTCCAGTTTGCCGAAAGGCTTAATAGCCAGATAAACAGTCCAAAAGAGGGCGACAAGTTCAAGGACTTCGCCGTAGAATACGATGGAAAGACCACTCACTTCAGTGATTATGTAGGCAAAGGTCAGTATGTGCTCGTCGATTTCTGGGCTTCATGGTGCGGACCTTGTCGAGCAGAGATTCCCAATCTGATTGCGGCCTATAATAAATATAAGGAGAAAGGCCTTGTTGTGCTCGGCGTTGCTGTAAGTGACAAACCAGAGAACACGCTGAAAGCCATCGAAGACGAGAAGATCCCCTATCCGCAAATCATCAACTCGCAACAGATAGCCACCAGCCTCTACGGCATCCGAGGCATTCCCGAAATCATGCTCTTCGGCCCCGACGGCACAATCATCAAGCAAGGTCTTCGCGGCGAGAACATTGAAAAGACGCTGACGGAAATCTACAAGGAATAAAACACTCCACGTTACGTTGCCAAACGTAACACGTTATGATGCCCAACATAACACGTTATGTTTGCAATCGTCGCCTGTTATGTTTGGCGGAATCAAGAACCCTTTTTAATTTTGACGCGCAAACAGTTCTCTTCCAATATGGTGAAAAGAACTTACTGATTCTGTGTTCCCGAATTGACGACGGGATGTGCAGGTTCGTCGGCACAAAGCACTACGAGGAGGTTGCTGACCATAGCAGCCTTCTTTTCTGCATCAAGCTCTACTACATTCTCCTCCTTCAGTTTGTCCAACGCCATCTTCACCATGCTGACGGCACCATCCACAATCTTCTCGCGAGCTGTAATGATGGCTGCTGCTTGTTGACGACGAAGCATCACGGCAGCAATCTCCGGAGCATAGGCAAGATAGTTGATGCGAGCTTCCATCACCTCAAGGCCAGCCATCGCAAGACGCTCGTTCAGTTTGCAGGTCAGCACGTCGTTTATCTCGGCAGCACCACTACGCAAAGTAATCGTCTCGTCCTCCTTCGTATCCTCGTTGTCGTAAGCATACATGCCAGCCACTTCGCGAAGGGCTGAGTCGCTCTGAACAGCCACGAACTTCTCGAACTTGTTCATGCGAGCTGTAGAGGAATTGCCCACCTGAGCACCAGCGGCATTGGAGACGTCTGTATCGATGTCGAAGATGGCCTTGTAGGTATCCTTCAATCTCCAGACGACTACCAAGCCGATGAGGATGGGGTTGCCCATCTTGTCGTTCACCTTGATGGGCTCAGCATTCAGGTTACGGGCACGCAGGCTGACATTCTTGACACCCATGAAGGGATTGAGCCAGTAGAAACCCGTCTTGCGGAACGTGCCCACATACTTGCCGAAGAAGGTCATCACCTTCGCCTGGTTGGGTTCCAGCATCGAGAAGCCGCAGCAACAGATGATGCTTGCGATAAGCAACAATGCTGCCAGAATGAAGAAATGGGCGCAACTGTACCCCGTCTCGCTCGCTACAACACCTAATATAAAGCAGAAAACCGTGAGGCACCACAGCAGGATGTCGATGAAAATCATCAGGAAACCATTCAGATAACCGCCTCTAAACTCAAATTCTTTGTCTGTCCTTTCCATAATAGCATTTACCATTTTACCATTTCGCTGCAAAGTTACGAAATAATTCTTATTTCTTAATTTTTAATTCTTAATTTCTTTGTATCTTTGTGCAATATTTTAAAACTATGACGCTGAAAGATACTTCCTTCGTGGACTTGATGCTCAAGCGAGTGTACAACGTCCTGATTGTCGCAAACCCCTACGATGCCTTCATGCTCGAAGACGATGGCCGTGTGGATGAAAAAATCTTCTCGGAGTACGCCAAGCTCGGACTGCGCTTCCCACCTCGATTCCTGCAGGTAAACAATCGCGAAGAGGCCGAGTCACAGATGGCAAGCGGACAAATCAACCTCGTCATCTGTATGCCTGCTGCCGAAGACAACTCGGTATTCGACATCGCTCGAGACATCAAACTCGGCTATCCGCAAATCCCAATCGTGGTCTTGACGCCTTTCTCTCACGGCATCACAAAACGCATGCAGAACGAGGACCTCAGCATCTTCGAGTACGTCTTCTGCTGGCTCGGCAACACGGAGCTCCTGCTCTCCATCATCAAACTCATGGAGGACCGCATGAATCTGGAGCACGACATTCGCTCGGCTGGCGTACAGATGCTTCTCGTCGTAGAGGACAGCATTCGCTTCTACTCCAGCATCCTGCCCACGCTCTACAAGTTCGTCCTTCAGCAGAGTCTTGAGTTCGCCACGGAAGCCCTCAACACGAGCCTCGAGATGCTGCGAATGCGTGGACGTCCGAAGATAGTCCTTGCCCGTAACTATGAGGAGGCATGGGAGCTCTACAGCCAGTTTGCAGACAATACTCTGGGCGTCATCAGCGACTGCCGATTCCCTCTCAAAGCAGGAGGCGAGAAGGACGAAGAAGCTGGCTTCAAACTCCTCAGCGCCATCAGGGCCAACGACCCATACGTCCCTCTCATTCTCGACTCGAGTGAAAGCGACAAAGCACGACTTGCAAAAGAATGTCACGCAAGTTTCATCGACAAGAACTCGAAGAAGATTGATGTAGATTTGCGCGACCATTTGCGCGACTACTTCGGCTTCGGCGACTTCATCTTCCGCGACCCCGACACGATGGAGGAAGTGGCGCGACTGCACAACCTGAAGGACTTGCAGAACAACATCATGACTTTGCCTACGCGAAGCCTGCTCTACCACATCTCCCACAATAACGTGAGCCGTTGGCTCGCCTCTCGTGCGCTCTTCCCCATCTCGGAGTTCCTGAAAGGCATCACTTGGGAGAGTCTGCAGGACGTGGATGCTCATCGCGCTATCATCCTCGATGCCATCGTGGCTTACCGAAGGATGAAGAACCAGGGCGTCGTGGCTGTCTTCCAGAGAGAACGCTTCGACCAGTATAGTAACTTTGCCCGTATCGGTGAAGGAAGTCTTGGCGGTAAGGGTAGAGGCCTCGCTTTCCTCGACCACCTTCTTGGCCGTCACACAGACCTCAACGAGAAGCAAGGCGTAACCGTCTGCATCCCCAAGACCGTCGTACTCTGTACCGATATCTTCGACGAGTTCATGGACACCAACGACCTCTATCAGTTGGCACTCAGCGACATCCCTGATGAAGAGATTCTGCAACATTTCCTTCGTGCTCGACTGCCAATGCGGCTTGTGGGCGACATGGAAGCCTTCCTCGATGTCGTAGCAGGACCTCTGGCAATCCGCTCCAGTAGCCTGCTCGAGGACTCGCACTATCAACCTTTTGCAGGCGTATATAGCACCTATATGATACCCGCGACGCACGACCGTTACGAGCGCCTCTCGATGCTCTCGCAAGCCATCAAAGCCGTTTATGCCAGCGTCTTCTATCAAAACAGCAAGGACTATATGACGGCCACAAGCAATGTCATCGACCAGGAGAAGATGGCGGTCATTCTGCAAGAAGTGGTGGGCGAGGAACATGGCGGACGCTTCTATCCTGTTATCAGTGGCGTAGCGCGAAGCATCAACTACTATCCCATCGGCGACGAGAAGGCCGAGGAAGGAACAGTCTCGCTTGCAATGGGTCTCGGCAAGTACATCGTCGATGGTGGAACAAGTCTTCGCGTCTGTCCGTCACATCCGCATCAAGTCCTGCAGATGAGCGAGATGGAGATTGCCCTTCGCGACACCCAGACGCACTTCCTAGCACTCAGAGCACAAAGCTCGAAAGAGCTAAGCGAGATAAGTGTCAACGATGGTTTCAACCTCATCAAAGTGCCTGTTCGTGAGGCAGAAGGCGATGGAACGCTGCAATGGATTTGCTCTACCTACGACCCGATGGACCAATGCATCTACGACGGCTTCTACGAAGGTCGCAATCGAAAGATCATCTCCTTCGCAGGCGTTCTGCAGAACGACATCTTCCCCTTGCCAGATTTGATGCGAAAGGTGCTTCAGTATGGTCAAGAAGAGATGAAGCGACCTGTCGAAATAGAGTTTGCCGTCAACCTTCATGCCGACCGAACTGGCGAGTTCTGCTTGCTCCAGATTCGTCCAATGGTAGATAACCGAATGGAACTCGACGAAGACCTTACCGCTATTCCTGACGAGGATTGCCTTTTGAGATCACATTCGGCAATCGGTCACGGCATCTATACCGACATTCAAGACATCGTTTATGTCAAGACTGAAGGCTATACTCCCGCCAACAACCCCACTATTGCAGAGGAAATTGAGAAGATAAACAGACGATTCCTCGAGCCGTCTGCTCCTTCTTTCCTTCTCATTGGTCCTGGTCGTTGGGGAAGCTCTGACCCTTGGCTCGGCATTCCCGTCAAATGGTCACAGATTAGTGCCGCCCAAATTATCGTTGAGGCAGGCTTGGACAGCTTCCAGGTTGACCCTAGCCAAGGCACGCACTTCTTCCAGAACCTCACCTCTCTTGGCGTTTGCTACCTCACCATCAATGCTTTCCGAGGCGACGGTATCTACCGACAAGAAGTTCTCGACAAACTGCCTGCTGTTCAAGAGACAGAACACGTTCGTCACGTCCGTCTGCCACAGCCTCTCACCATCAAAGTCGATGGTTGTAAGAAGGAAGCAGTGGTACAATCCATCGAACATTGAACATTAAACTATGGAATTCTTCAATACACTTAGCGATTGGCTCTGGACCTACATCGTCATTACGATGCTTGTAGGTTGTGCACTCTACTTTACTTGGAACCTGCGGGCAGTACAGTTCACGATGTTGCCGCTCATGCTCCGCAATCTCTTCAAGCCAAGCAAGGATGGCTTCGAGAGCATCGGCAAAAAGAAGATTTCGTCCTTTCAGGCCTTTGCCATCAGTCTCTCCTCAAGAGTCGGGACAGGCAATCTGGCTGGTGTGGCGAGTGCAATCTTCGTGGGCGGTCCAGGAGCTGTCTTCTGGATGTGGGTAATGGCTCTGCTTGGAGCAGCCACGGCTTTCATGGAAGCCACGCTGGCACAGCTCTTCAAGCGACACGGAAAAGAGAGTTTCTACGGCGGACCTGCCTACTACATGAAGTATGGCTTAAAGCGTCCTTGGATGGGTGTCCTCTTTGCCCTGCTCATCATATACGGCTTCGGGCTTGCCAACCAACTTGTGCAAAGCAATACTCTTTGCGACGCTATCGGCGAGGCTTTTCACATTCCTATGCAATACGTCGCCATCGGGTTGGCTTTGATGACGCTCGTTATCATCTTTGGTGGCATTCATCGCATCGCTCGCTTCTGCGCAATGATCGTGCCCTTCATGGCTTTTGGTTACATCCTGCTTGCACTCTACATTCTTGTTGCAAACTACTCCCAGATACCCTCGATGCTGAGCCTCATCGTACGCAGTGCTTTCGGATGGGAGCAAGCCGCAGGAGGCGCAGTCGGCATCGCTATTATGCAAGGTGTAAAACGAGGCCTTTTCTCGAACGAGGCAGGTGAAGGCAGTGCTCCCAACGCCGCAGCTACAGCCACCATTCCCCATCCTGTCCAACAAGGTCTCCTGCAAAGCTTGGGTGTCTTTACCGATACGCTTGTCATCTGCACCTGCACCGCCTTCATCATCCTGCTGAGCGGACTCTACACAGGACAGGACGACGGCATCATCCTCACGGCCCACGCAATGGACTACCACCTGGGCAGTTTCGGAGCTTGGTTCCTCACGGCAGCCATCTTCCTCTTTGCCTACAGCACCATCATTGCTAACTACTTCTATGGCGAAACGAATGTCCGTTACATCAGCGAGAAGCCTTGGGCAATTACTCTGTTCCGCTGCCTCAGCGGAGTTGTAGTGCTTCTGGGCGGCTTCATGACGTTGCAGCAAACTTGGAGTATCGTTGACCTTGCAATGGCTTTAATGACCATTACCAACCTCATTGCAGTTTGCCTATTGAGCCGCTACGCCTTCCGACTCCTGAAGGACTTCAAGGAGCAACGCAAGCAAGGCAAAGAGCCTCAGTTCAGTCCCGACCTCTTCCCAGAAGCTGACCTCGAAGGCTGGAGATAGTACATATCGAACTTACATACCAACGAAATCTTCGGAGAACAAGGCGCATACACAAATGTAAGTTGACATTCTAAACATCAAAGCATGTATTGGCAGTCCATAGGGCTGCCAATTTTATTTTGTCCAACTAGTTCCGATGTTGAAAATAGCATCGTTTATTCTTCATCATGTCTCGCTTAATTCTTAAGACGCAGGCTACGTTTGCAAAAACGCAACTTGTGTCCGTATAATCGCAGCTTGCGATTGTAGAAACGCAACTTGCGATGCAAGAACCAGATGTGTTCCGACAGAGAATCAAATACTGCAATCAGGAAAATGCTGTTGCCCTAGAAATGATAGCAAACGGCAAATTATTTCAATTCTTCTTTTTTTATTGTGATTTTATTTGTACCTTTGTCGGTGTAATAACAAATGGATAAACCATATGGCAAATTGTATCGATTGCTTTATCCCTTGGCAGAGCGACGAACAGGTCAAGGGGACACTGGAGAATCTACAGGCTGAGCCTGAGGTGCAGAGCATTAACTTCCTGCGGGAAGAAGGGCCTGGGAATACCCGCACCATCAAACGCATCGCCGAGACGGCTACGGCTCCCTATACCTTATTATATACGAAATACGATACGCTGCAACTCGGCTATCACGCTCTCACCAGATTCCTCACCATCGCCGAGGACAGCAAGGCGCTGATGATATATAGTGACCACTACAGCCTCACCCCCGATGGGGAGCGTCGGGCTATGCCGCTTATTGACTATCAACTTGGTTCCGTTCGAGATGATTTTCAGTTGGGGTCAGTGCTCTTGTTTCGAACAGAGGCCCTGAAGGCTTATGCGGAGCAGGAAAACCTGCACAACTATCAGTTTGCTGCGCTCTATGACCTCAGGCTCTTCATCAGTCGTGAGCAACTGCCTTTGCACGTCGATGAGTTCCTCTATACGGAGGTGGAGCACGATACGAGGCTGAGCGGGCAGAAGCAGTTCGACTATGTCGACCCTCGCAATCGCAGCCGTCAAGTGGAGATGGAGCGGGCTTGCACGCGGCATTTGCGGGCTTTGAACGCCTATCTGCATGGCGATGAGTACGACGAGGTGAAGTTCTCTGAGGGCGAGTTCGCTGTGGAGGCTTCTGTCATCATTCCTGTCCGCAATCGCGAGCGCACTATTCGCGATGCCATTCGCTCTGTCTTGGAGCAAGAGACGTCGTTCCCCTTCAACCTTATTGTGGTGGATAACGGCTCAACAGACGGCACTACGGAAGCCATCAATGAATTCAAGGACGACGAACGGGTGATCCATATCATCCCTGAGCGCAGCGATTTGGGCATTGGCGGTTGCTGGAACACGGCTGTGCATCATCCGCTCGTTGGCCGCTTTGTGGTGCAACTCGACAGCGACGACCTATACAGTTCGCCCAAGACTTTGCAGCGAATGGTGGACGCCTTCTATGCCGAGGGAGCAGCTATGGTGATTGGTTCATACCGGATGTGCGATTTCCAGCTGAACACGCTTCCGCCAGGCCTCATCGACCATCGCGAATGGACACTCCAAAATGGTCGCAACAATGCTCTGCGCATCAACGGCCTCGGAGCTCCGAGGGCTTTCTTTACGCCAGTCCTTCGTGAACTCCAAATCCCCAATACCAGCTATGGCGAAGACTATGCTTTGGGCTTGATGATTAGTCGCCGCTATCGCATAGGCCGTATCTACGACGAGGTCTATCTCTGCCGCCGATGGGAGGGCAATAGCGACGCTGCGCTCAGTCAGGAGAAAATCAACAAGAACAATACCTACAAGGACCACCTTCGCACCCTCGAAATCAAGGCTCGTCAGCAACTCAATCTACTCTGGCAGCATAAAGTAAATGCCGATGAAATCGAGGATTTCTTTAAGAAAGAACTGGAAGAGTGGCCCGAGGCAGCCGAACGATACAAGGCCCTGGAAGAAGGTGTGCAGACAAAGGAACTCCAACTCGGCGAGGTCATTCTCGCAACACAATGGAATCCTGCTCGAATCGTTTCCACTGGCGCTTCCATCGACAAGAAGACCATTAGCGAACGGCCTTGCTTCCTTTGCGACAACAACCGCCCCAAGGAGCAGCACAAACTCATGACGGAGAAGCACTATCAAATTCTCGTTAACCCTTATCCCATCCTGCCTCAGCACTTCACGATTCCGATGCGCAGACACACGCCTCAAAGCATCTATGGCAGCTTCGGAACCCTCAGGAAAATGGCTTGGGATATGCCCAAACACATCGTCTTCTATAACGGTCCGCTTTGTGGCGCTTCGTGTCCAGACCATATGCATCTGCAGGCAGGAAGCAGGGGAGTTGTGCCTCTGGAACGCGATTGGACGATGTACGAGAAGGGTCTCCGCAAGCTCTATCCCTTGACGGGCGAGCAAGCGGCTTCGATGGAAGAGGCAGGCAATGTGGGCAGTCGTTGCGGACTCTATCTCCTGGAGGGTTATGCCTGCCCAGTCTTCGTGATTCGCAGCATGCCAACCGAGAGCGACAGTCTGCTCTGCCAGCGTGTCTATAAGGCTTTGCCGATAGTTGGCGACGAGTCGGAACCTCGCCTGAACATCGTTTGTTGGCGTCAGGAAGGCACTTCCAGTCGGCCTGACGAGATTGTGACGCTCATCTTCCCTCGCAGCAAACATCGTCCCGATTGCTATTATGCCAAGGGCGATGAGCAGTTGCTCGTAAGTCCTGGAGCCCTCGATATGTGCGGCCTCTTCATCACCCCAAGAGAGCAGGACTTCAAGGCTTTGACGGCCGAAAAGGCGCAAGCCATCTTGCAGGAAGTAACGCTGAGCGAAGAGGAGCTAAAGCCCATTATCGCACAACTGACGGACAAGCCGGAAGAGGCTGTTCCTGAGGACGAGAAGAAGCAGGACAACCTGCCCTCCGTCGATCAGGAAGTTTCCGTCGGCATCATGAAAGATGCAGTCATTCGCTTCTGCATGAACAGTCCTTATCATGCGAAAGGTACGGAGGTGACAGGCGAGCAAGTGGCGGAATATACGGATGGCGGCATTCGTTGGCGAGATAATGTTTATCAGGAATTGACGTTCAGGCCGCAAGACGAAGGAGCATCCTCTTTCACGCTTCATGGCGTCACAATCGGTCAGAAGTTCCATTGGGAGCGCCAGGAATCGCAAACCTTCCAAGGCATACTGAAGCTCGTGGTCGATGAGGACAAAATCGTCGCCATCAACATCTTGCCCGTCGAGGACTACCTGACAAGCGTCATCAGTAGCGAGATGAAGAGCAGTTGCTCGCTCGAGTTCCTGAAAGCCGCCGCCGTCATCTCTCGAAGTTGGCTCTATGCCCAGATGCAAAGGCGACAAGAGCATGCCGAGCAAGCTGCGCCCTTCTTCACTTTCGTCAAAGGCGAAGGCGAGAGTATCCGTTGGTACGACCGCGAAGACCACACCATCTTCGACGTCTGTGCCGATGACCACTGCCAACGTTATCAAGGCATCACGCGAGCCAGCAATCCCAGAGTAGCTGAGGCAGTTAGCGCGACTCGAGGTCAAGTACTCATGTACGATGGAAAGATTTGCGATACGCGATTCGGAAAGTGTTGCGGAGGTCAGACGAACGAGTATCAATACTGCTGGGAGAACATCGAGGTTCCCTATCTGCGCTCTGTCAAAGACCCGTTCTGCAACACGAACGACACCAAGATTCTGCGTCAAGTGCTTAATGATTACGACCTCGAAACCCGCGACTTCTACGAATGGACGGAGGAGCTTTCGCAGGAGGAAGCACATGACTTCATCTGTAAACACCTGAAGATGGAGCTCGGACCAATCCTCGGAATGGAGATTGTAGAGAAAGGTCCTGGTGGACACATCAGCAAGCTGCGTATCGTGGGCAAGGAGAAGTCGTTCGTCGTAGGCAAGGAACTCGAGATTCGTCGCATGCTCAGCACCTCGCATCTGAAGAGCAGCGCCTTCACCATAGAAGCCAAGAACGTGCGTGAAGGCGTGCCGCAAAGGTTCGTCCTGCATGGTCGCGGCTGGGGTCACGGCGTAGGTCTCTGCCAGATAGGTGCAGCCGTTATGGGCGAACAGGGTTACAGCTACAAGAAGATTCTGGGGCACTACTATAAAGGCGCACAGATAAAGAGCCTCTAAGCATGAAGCTTTACATCTTCAACCCCGAGAATGATATGGCTTTGGCGGACGGGAAGCCGGGCTATACGCCGCCTCAGCAGATTCAGCAAATGCGGCGAGAACTTTGGTGGTTGCCACAGTGGTGGGCTGAAGAGGAAGATATTGTTTGGAACGGAGAGGAGCGACTCAACCTTTCGGACGATACAAAAATACGTCCTTGGGGTTGGAGTCCTGCCCTTTGTCATCAATTAAAGCAGGCTGGCGTTCAGGACTCGCTTTTGCCCTCAGCAAAGGAGTTGGAGCAATTGAGGCAACTCTCTCACAGACAGACTGCAGTGACTCTTCTTGGGGAGTTTCGAGAACAACTTCCTCTTGACGGACACGTTTGTGGCGAGAGCACGCTTTGCCACACTTTCGAGGAGGTGGAAGAAGCCATCGACAAGCACGGAGAAGCCCTTCTGAAAGCACCATGGAGCAGTAGCGGGAAAGGGTTGATGAAGGCTGGCAGCGAGCAATGGAAGGCTTGGGCAAAGCGTATCCTCAAGACTCAAGGCAGCCTTGTTGTCGAGCGTTTCCTTCATAAGATAACCGACTTCGCTCTCGAGTTCTGGCTCGATGGAAAGGGAGGCGTGGAGTATCGCGGACTTTCGCTCTTCTACACGAACGAGCGAGGCGCTTACTTGGGCAATTGGGTGGCTCCAGAAGGGCAAAAACTTGCTTGGCTGGCACAATACATTCCCTTGCAATACCTTCAAGAAATCAGGAAATGGTGGGAGGAACGGCTGAGCCGTTTCGACTATTCGGGACCAGTCGGGATTGATATGATGCTGGCCGGGGAAGGCATCTGTCCTTGCATCGAGGTCAATTGGCGAATGACGATGGGACTCGTCTCCTGCATGCTTGCTGAGCAAGGTCGCTTTGGTCGCTTAGTCGTGGAATACATCTACGGACACTATTCTGCAGAGGTCGAAGGTTTTGGTTAAGCCAAATGACCAATGCGGAGTGACTCCAGCATTGGCATGGCGAGAAAAAGCTCGAATGAAATTCAAGCGTTTGGTTGAAAAACGACACACGTTATGATGCCCAACATAACACGTTATGATTGCATTCATTCCACGTTAT
>JAFYYO010000345.1 GCA_017557475.1 Bacteroidaceae bacterium | reverse complement strand
TCTTGCAGACAATCTGGCCAAACGAACAGGAGCCAAAGCCATTCACTACTATGCTAAGTCGAAGAGCTATCTTTCTCAGGGCGACTACAAGGCTTGCATAGCCTTAGCGGACAGTACAATCCAGTTAGACCAGAACTTCGCAGATGCCTATTATAATAAAGGTATTTCTTATCTCAACCTGGCAGTCATTTCGCAGGAGATGAGTAGTAAGGACACTCAAGACCCGCAATATCTTACAGATAAGCTCAGGACGCAGGAACTCTATAAGCAGGCACAACCCTGCATGGAAAAGGTTCGCCAGTTGCAACCTGACAGGCAAGACAGATGGGCCTCTCCACTCTATCGCATCTACCTCAACCTCAATCTTGGGGATGAGTTCAACGAGATAGACAAACTACTCAATCAAAAGTAATAAGATAAAGAAGGAAGCTTCAGTCGAGGCTTCCTTTTTTGTTATTCTTCATTATGAACGATGACCTTCACTTTGACTATTCTTCGTTGGTCAACTTCAAGGACATCGAAGGTGAAGCGCTTGTATTCGATGCGCTCTCCTTGAATGGGGAACTCGCCCTTTATCTCGAGAAGAAGGCCGGCTAAAGTCTCTGCCTCGCCTTCAACATTCTCGAAGTAATCATCATCGAGACCCAGAATCTTCGTGAAGTCCGTGATGAGAGTCTTCGCTTCGAAGATGTAAGTATTCTGATTGAGACGCTGATAGGGCTTCTCCTCATCGTCGTATTCATCATTTATTTCGCCCACGATTTCCTCCAGAATGTCTTCCATTGTGACAAGACCGCTCGTTCCTCCGAACTCATCCACTACGATGGCGATATGGACCTTGTTTGCCTGGAAGTCGCGAAGCAAGTCGTCCACCATCTTTGTCTCAGGCACGAAGTAAGCAGGGCGGATGAGCGTCTGCCAACGGAAGCCTTGAGGTTTACCGAGATGGGGTAGGAGGTCTTTGATGTAGAGCACGCCCTTGATGTTGTCCTGCGTGTCCTGATAGACGGGAATTCGGCTGTAGTTGTTGGCTACGATGCAGGCAAGCACATCCTTGAAGGAAGCCTTCATGTCGAGGTCAACAATATCGACGCGACTCGTCATGATTTCCTTCACCATCTCACCACCGAAGCGAATGATGCCTTTGAGCATATTGCTTTCCTCGGCAATGTCCTTCTTGTCCGTCAGCTCCATTGCTTTCTCCAGATCATCTACGGTGAGCAGATCTTCCTCGTGGTTTGCAAAGCGTTTCGTAATCACTTTGCTTCGGATGAGAAGTTTGCTGAGGGGCCAGAACACTTTGCTCAGTACTTCCAAGGTTGGTGCAGATAATCGGCAGAAAGCGAGTGCGTGTTGAACGCTATAAATCTTTGGAATGACCTCACCAAAGAGCAGGAGCAGGAAGGTGAGGAGCACCGTCATGACAAGGAACTCCAGCCAAACGGCCTGTCCGAAGTCGATGGTCTGGTCGAAGCAGAAGTAGAGGATGATGATGACGGCCACATTCACCAGATTGTTACTGATGAGGATTGTGGCGAGCAGTCGTTCGCTATCATCGAGCAAGGAAGCCACTTCATCGTCGGCATAGTGCTTGCCTTCGTCTATGGTTCTCGTGTCGTTTGGTGTCAGGCTGAAGAAAGCAATCTCGCTTGCCGAAACAAAACCCGAGCAAATGAGCAGGATAAGTACAATACCGAAACCAATCCAGACGCCAAGAGTGGGCATTTGGACGCTAACGGAACTAATCGAGTTGATCAACTCTTGCCAGCCTGACATAAAAGGATTAGGGATTAGAGATTAGAGATTAGGGATTAGTGCTTGTTTCACTCCGCAGATTGTCCTTTCGGAGTCAGCATCTCCATCGAGTCTGCCCAGATTTCTGTCACGCTTCGTCTCACGCCATTTTGGTCATCGTAGGTGCGTGTGCGAATCTGTCCTTCGATATAAAGCTTGTCTCCTTTGTGGACGTACTTTTCGACGACTTCAGCCAATCCTCGCCAAAGAATAATGTTGTGCCACTCAGTTCTCTCGGGTACTTCTGTTCCGTTCTGCAGTTTGTAGCCTCGTTCGGTAGTTGCAAGCCTTACGCTAGCCACGCAAACTCCTGCGTCGACATACTTCACCTCGGGCTCCTTGCCGACGTTGCCTATAAGCATTACCTTGTTCATAGTAAGTTCATGAGTTAATGAGTTTTTAAGTTTTACAATGCAAAAGTATAAAAAAGTTTTGGATTGTGGATTAAGGATTCAATTTTATTTTGTAATTTTGTGCAAACAAATTGTTCAAATCATGAAGAAATACCTATTTATACTGCTCGCTCTCTTTATGACGACGACGAGTTTTTATGCTAAGAAGCAAGTGCCTGTAAAGGTTCGTTGGTGTACTTTTAATATCCGTCTTCAGAATGGTGACGACGAGAAAATCGGCTTTGGTTGGAGCGTTCGAAAGGACAGAGTGGCCAACTACATTAAGGATAATGATATCCAAATCGTTGGTATGCAGGAGGTTCTGCACGCTCAATTGGAGGATTTGCTTGCCCGTCTGCCCGAATACGACTACGTTGGGGTAGGG
>JAFYYO010000344.1 GCA_017557475.1 Bacteroidaceae bacterium | reverse complement strand
GTATTCTTGCATGAAGTCCAGCAAGAAGTCGGCGGCTCCTTTAAGTGCCGGATAGTACTCGGCAAGGAAGTCTTTGTCGCCGGTAAAGAGATAGTGTTGCCAGATGTGGGTAGCGAGCCAAGCACCTCCAGTCGGGAAGATGCCCCAAGGAGTGCCGTCCACGGGACCTGCTATGCGCCAGATATCGGTGTTGTGATGCGCCATCCAACCCTTGCAGCCATACATCGTCTTGGCCGTCAAAGCTCCCGTCTCGCTGAGGTCTTTCACCATTGAGAAGAAGGGTTGCTGCGTCTCGGCGATATTGCCGACAAGTGCCGGCCAGTAGTTCATCTCAGCGTTGATGTTGATGGTGTACTTCGAGTCCCACGGCGCATTCATCTTGTCGTTCCACATACCCTGCAAGTTGGCGGGCTGACCACCAGGCTGGCTCGACGAAATGAGCAGGTATCGGCCGTATTGCATCATGAGAGAAACGAGGTCGAAGTCAGTCGGATTTGTCTCGAAAGCCTTCAAGCGCTCATCTGTAGGAAGGCTAGAAGAACTAGTATTGCTAGTTAAAACTAGGCTGACGCGATTGTATTGCTCCTGATACTGCTTTGTGTGGCGGCTGAGGAGCTGCTTGTACGGCTTTCCTTCGAGAGCCTCGAGCGTCTTTTTATTCTTTTCCTGAGCGTTTCCAGAAATGTCGTGATAGTTGACGAAATTGGTTGCGGCCACGATGTAGAGTGTTGCCGTTGAGGCACCATCCACATTGAGTCCTTCGTTTCGACTCGTCACCTTGCCGTCTGTCTCGACCTTGATGCGGCAATCACACTTAAGTCCTCCTCTGATGCCCTCTTGGTCGTCGCCTTCCACGGTTGCGCAAAGCATTCCGTCGGCCACAATCTTCTTGGGAAGTTTACTTGTGAAATCGATTCCAAAGGAAAGTGCTCCCTTCTTCCCAGCCTTGAGTCGGACCACAATCACATTGTCCGCCATCGAGGCAAAGACGGTGCGTTCGAACTTTACACCCTTGTAATAATAAGATGTGGTGGCAGTTGCGTCGCTCAGGTTGAGAGCCCGTTCGTACTTGCTTACTTCATTGTGTCCGAGCGAGAGCTTCACACTTCCAAGCGGCAGAAAACGCATGCCATGAGGACCTTTCATGAAGTAGCGGTCGAGCACCTTTTCTGCTTCGCGCTCTTTGCCCTCGAAGATGAGCTGACGCACCTCAGGCAGTTTGGCCAAGGATTCTTGACTGTTGTTATTGTAGGGACTTCCACTCCAGAAAGTCTCCTCGTTGAGTTGGATTTCCTCGACATTCGTGCCGCCATAAATCATTGCCCCCAAGTGGCTGTTACCGATGGGAAGGGCTTCGAGCCAATCAGTTGCGGGCTGTGAATACCAAAGTCGATGCGGCTGGGCTTGCACCATAAAACAGGTTGCCACCAGCGTCAAAAGGATCAATAAAAGTCGTTTGTTTTTCATATTCATCAAGAACTTACGGATACTTCGATGTTGAGTTGTCGGATACGTTCCGCGATAGCTTCCATCGCTTCGGGAGTTGCTTTCTCGAGACCACTGACGGGCGTCTCCCTATCGAGCGTGTAGAGCATGACGGAACGGGGTTTGATGCGAGCTAGAGCTTCGAGATAGGGAGCTACATATTCCTCGGTTGTGTTGTCGAGGTTGTGTCCTTCGTACTCGCCCTTCATGAGCATCGTCTGTATGATACAATGCCCTTGGAAGAGTGCGAGGCACTCTATCTGCTCCTCCACATCATAGTGTCCCTGCGGACGGTCCACATTATTTATATATATAGGGTTGACTGTGTCGAGCTTCAGGATGTTGTTGTCGAAGTGGAGCAACGCTTCGCGAATCTCGGGTCGGCGAATCTGAGTGGCGTTCGAGAGGATGCTCATCTTGGCCGACGGGCAGAGTTCGTCTCTGACTTCGCGAACCCTGTCGACAATCTCGGGGAAGTGCGGATGCAGCGTCGGCTCGCCGTTTCCAGTGAAAGTCAGCACATCGGGAACGATGCCTTCCTGCTTCATGGAGAGGAGCTTGCTGCGAAGTCCGTCGACCACCTCGTCTGCGGTTGGCAACGGATTCTTTGTGCGACGCTCCCGGTTCAAGCCGCATTCGCAATAGATGCAGTCGAAACTGCAGAACTTACCGCCTTTCGGCAGCAGATTGATGCCGAGAGAGATGCCCAAGCGACGGCTGTGAATGGGTCCGAAGACAGGCGAATCGTAAATAATAGTGCTCATATCGAGTGCAAAGATACGAGTTATAATTCAAAAATCAAAATAAGTAAATTCAAAATTAAAAGCAGCATGAAAGAATTAAAAAAACAAAAAAGATTAGGGAATAGGGATTAGAGATTAGAGATTTTTCGTACTT
>JAFYYO010000343.1 GCA_017557475.1 Bacteroidaceae bacterium | reverse complement strand
TGAAGACGGTACTGTTACTTTCTCATGCGAATGTGCAGGAGAAGAAGTAGTTCAAGGCAGTGAAGGTCCAGTTGCTACTTTCAAAGTTGCAGTTGGAGATGTTGAACCTGGTGACTATGCTGTATCAGTTAAGAACGAGAGCTTCGTTATTAAGGACGGTCCCGTTGAACTCGTTGCTCCAGACGCAGGTGATCCTTACACTTGGACTATCGAAGCAGGTGCTGCTTATGAATTAGGTGACGTGAACTGCGATGGTGCAATTGATGTTTCTGATGTTGTAGCAGTTCTCGCCGCAATGGCAGATCCTTCTTATCAATACTATAGCACTGCTGATGTAAATGGTGATGGCGCTGTTGATATTTCAGATGCAGTAAAGGTCCTGAGCCTTATGGCAGGTGGTAGCGGAGAATAATCATTTAGTCATTATCGAATAATTGAATTATAAACCAATAATAAATTAAAGAACAATGAAAAAGTTTTACATGACAATGGTTGCCCTGCTGTGCGGTGTTGCAGCAATGGCACAGAACGAGGATGGACTTTATGTTGAGGACATCACGGTGGATAAGGGTACAACAGCCTTTGAGATTCCCGTTTGCTTGAAGAACAGTCTTCCTGTAGCAGCATTTTCTTTCCGTATTGCTCTTCCTGAAGGTGTTGCCTGCAAAGTCGTAAGAGGCAAACTGCAGTACACATTGAACGAAGAACGTGCTCCTGGTTATGCAGTTGACTATCAGCTTACAGATGATGGTAATCCTCAAATTTCTGTTTATGACAAGTATCCTTTTGATAAGGAAGACGGCGCCGTTCTTACTTTCCAAGCTACTATCTCTGATGATGTAGCTGCTGTAGATGGAACCTACGACATTCAGTTGTACAGAATTTCTTATTCTGCACCAACAGTTCCTGAAGCAGAAATGGCTGACTACGGTGTAACTGCAGAAAACAACGATGGTCGTTCTTATGGTGTAAGTGGAGAGTTCACAAAGTTGGAGACATCCTTTAAGTTGAATGTCGGTGAAGGTACTGGCATCCACAGCATCAATGCTGACGACGTTAACGCTCCTATCTACAACGTAGCTGGCCAGCGCGTAAGCAAGGCTCAGAAGGGCGTTTACATCCAGAATGGCAAAAAGGTTGCTGTTAAGTAATTTGTAGCCTGATAATACATTAAACTCCCGACGGAAACGTTGGGAGTTTTTTTGTCCCTACTTTTTCTACACTCTTCAAAGGTTTAACTCGGTGAGTCATTCAGGAGGGTAGCCATTACAAAGAAAAACAAGAGCATAAAAAACAAGGCACGTCTAATCGTTCAATTAGCTGTGCCTAGTTTGCAATCATAACGTGCCTAGTTGGTCAACTAGGCACGTCTAGTTTGTTAACATAACGTGTTATGTTCGTCATCATACCACGTTACGATTGCCATCATAACACGTTATGATGGACGTCGCAGCGTGTGTGGTTTGTAAACGTGATTGCGGTTATGCTTCTTCCCATTGTTTGCGGAGCAGTTCGACTGCTGCGGGGAGCACTACTTTCGGGTCGCCTTCGCAGCCACACTCGAAGCTGACGAAGCCCTCGTAACCAATCTCCTTGAGGGCACGGAAGCCGTCAACATAGTTGTCCTTCTCGCCATCTTCGCTTGGTGTCTTACGACGACCGCGGCTGGCAATGTGGACATGCTGCAGATATTCCTTGCCTGCAGCCATGAAGGCGGCATAGTCGGAGGTCTCTTCCTGCATGTGCCAGAAGTCGCCCATGCACTTCACGCCCTTGCTGTCGGCATCGCGAGCGATGGCTGCAGCGTCGGCTACCAAGCGCATATAGAAGCACTCGCCGCGGTTCAGGGGCTCCAAGATGACCGTTGTTCCGCATTGAAGAGCGAACTCGCCGAGTTCGTGGAGTTGCTCGCAGAGGTAGTTGCGTGTGTCCATCGTGTGGGGACGGCAGGGACTCTGCCAGTTGAAGGCGGGCACCATGATGACTCCACAAGAGTTGATCTTGCCGGCAGCCTCGATGATTTCGCGCATTGTGCGGTCGAAGTCGTCCTTCTGTCCGTCTTCTGCAAGGATGAATCCGTCGAAGCCTGCGCATATTGCGGCCATGCGGACATTACGTCCCTTGAGGGCATTGTTTATCTCATCCACTCTGCCGGCCAAGCCTCTTCCGCCGACCTCGAAACCCGTTACGCCCAGACTCTCGCAGTAGTCGAGCTTCTCCTGAAGTGTCTCGCCAATGGCGATGCCTTCCTGGAAGCAGAGATTGAGTGGGGTAGTGGGCTTCTTATCCTTCGGCTTTGGAGCA
This sequence comes from Bacteroidaceae bacterium, assembly GCA_017557475.1. The sequence goes on along the minus strand of JAFYYO010000343.1, from coordinate 4,632 downwards.
CATGAAGCCAGCATCGTGCTGGGAGCCAGCGTTGCTGCAGCAGCACCAACCGCTGAACTTAAAAGAAAATTACGTCGTTGCATAGTTTTATCTGATTATTCTGAATAGTCTGAATAGTCTGATTGCTTGGAACTTTTACTGGCCGCTGCCAGGCACGGGAACTGTCATCGAAGCCAGGTCGAGCGGGCCGAGTTCGAGCTTTTCAGGCAAGAAGTCCTGCTGCGACTGTGTCATCTCGTCCCATGTAACGGTCTGTCCTGTGTAGGCAGCCTCGCGTCCCATGATGCCTGCCATGCAGGATGCGGCACATTCGGAAGCCTCTTCGTGGGCAGTTCCCTTGCGGATGTGGTTCACCCAATCCACGTGTTCCAGCGTGTAGGGGTCAAACTGTTGGAACTCTTGCTTAATCTTCTCCTCGTCGTACTTCCAGAGAACATTGCCTTCGAGGTCTTTAATCTCGTTCGTCTCGCTGTTCCAGCTGCCCTTCGTGCCCTGGATGAACTCGCTCACCTTGCTGCTGCAACCGTCGATTTGGCGGCACATCGAGTGCATGTGAATGCCGTTCTCCATTGTGAAATCTGTGCTGAAGAAGTCGTACTGATCACCTGTGACACGACGTTGACGTGAGCCGAATGCCGTTGCTGAAACAGGCTTCAGACCGCTCATCCAGAGGAATACGTCGATGTTGTGGACGTGCTGCTCGATGATGTGGTCGCCTGAGAGCCACTTCCAGTTCACCCAGTCGCGGATGTTCCACTCCATGTCTGTCCAACCGGCCTCGCGTTGGCGATACCACAGCATGCCCTGATTCCAGTAAACATTGCCGCCAGTAATCTCGCCAATGAGTCCTGCCTGAATCTGCTTGTTAGCCTCCACATAGCGACGCTCGTGGTGACGCTGTGTGCCAACTACAACGCTCAAGCCCTTTGCCTGAGCCTGCTTAGCAGTTGCCATCACGGAACGATAGCCCTTGGCGTCAACACAAATAGGCTTCTCGAGGAAGGAGTGAACGCCCTTTTCCGTGGCGTACTTGAACATTTCGGGACGGAAGACAGGAGGCGTGGTGAGGATAACCATATCGACACCCGAGTCGATAACCTGCTTGTAGGCATCGAAACCGATGAAGCAATTCTCCTGTGGAACCTCTTGTCCGCGCTCGTTGATGAGACGATTACGTACGTCGTTCAGGCGATCTTCGAAGACATCGCCCAAAGCTGTCACCTTGATATTGTCGGCAGCATCAAGCAAGTTGATGATAGCACCACTTCCGCGACCGCCACAACCAATGAGGCCGACCTTCAGTTCCTTGCCGTCGATGGCTTTGTCGGGCAGTTCGGGCACATAGTATTCGCCTTCTTTCTTGAGAGGTGTGAGTTTTCCTTTGCCAGAGCAACTGGCCAGGAGTGCAGGAGCAGCCACGGCAGCAGCTCCAACGGTTGCAGCGCCAGTCAGAAAGCTGCGTCTGCTCATTCCTTCTTTTTTCATAATCTTTTTACTTTTTAAGTTATATCGTTATTACGTTATATCGTTATTTCGAGTCCATTATTTGGTGAAATCATCGCAAACGACACGGAATCCGATGCCCTTCATGTCGCTGAGCCACCAGATACTCTTCGGGTTCTGCGGGTCTGTCTTGAGCCATGCTTCGTAGTCGCTATGACGTCGAGCTGCACAACGCAACTCGCTTGCATCGTCGTGATAACAGCCTCCTCGAACCACATAGTCTGTGCCCGTTGCAGGTCCTTTCGGGTCAACGGCGTTCGCGCCAGCCTTTTCGTAAGCATCCTCAGCATACCAATCCTGACAGTACTCCATTACGTTGCCCAGCATGTTGCGCAGTCCGAAGGGATTGGGAGCAACTCGCGAAGGCTCTTGAGTACGGTTCTTACTGTTGAGGGCATATATTGCGTAGCGATTGATGGTTGTCGTGTCTGTGCCGAAGATGCTGTTCCAGAGGCCTTCGCTCGAGTAGGAAGAGGGCTTCCCTTCGAAGAAATAGGGCGTTTCTGTGCCGCCTCTTGCCGCATATTCCCATTCAGCTTCAGTCGGCAAACGGTAGTGTCGGCCCGTCTTCAGGCTGAGCCATTGGCAGAAAGTCTCAGCCGCATTGTGCGTCATCGTGATGGCAGGACGGTTCCCCATGCCCCAACCCTGATCGGGCATACCAAATGGAGGGGTAGGGCCAGAGACTGCATCCACATCAGGACGGCTGTTGTTGGCGTAGATGACCTCAGGCTTGGTGCGTCCCTCAGACATTGTCTCGACGTAGAACGCCCAGTATTGGTTCCAAGTTACCTCAACTTCTGCCATAAAGAAAGGCGAGATTGTGACCTCGTGAGCCGGGTATTCATCGGGCCTGCTGAACTTGTCGCCCTTCTTGCTACCCATTGTGAACTTGCCACCAGGCACAGCTACCATGTTGATGGAGGCTCGAGTTCCGGGGATTGTCTCTGTGAAGTTCGCGAAACTCGTTACTGATGCGGGTTCCGAATAGACAGGTCCAGTCGTATCGATGGGCGCCGTCGTCATCTTTTCGTGCTTGTAGCCGGCGATGAAATGACCAGCGTCGAGGTGGCAAGTGACACATTGTAAGTCCAACTTTTCCTCGTTCTCTTCGTAATATAGATGTGCTGCGACGCCATCGTCAGTTACCTCTTGCGGGAAGAGATTTGAGTGACATTTCTTGCAAGAGCTGTTGAAGACAATCTTCGGAGCATATTCTTCCGTTCGCTTCGACTCGAAGTCGAGCTCTTCCTTGCTGTGAGTCAGGTACATCCAGATGTCGTGAAGGCCGAATTTGACCTTTTCCCAATAGTGAGAGGCCGTGCCTTTCGGAGGAAGATGGCATTCTGCGCAGTCCGTATGAACACCGCTTTTGTTCAGGAAGTGCACACTCTGCTTCCAACTTGTCTCAGCCTCGGGATGCACATGACAAGCCATGCACGACTCGTTTGTCGAGGTGACGTTGCTCGTATAGAGTGCAGCTCCCATCAACACGATGCCGAACAAAGTGCCGGCGAGAGCAGTAAGGAGATATTTCTTGCGAGTTGTCATTCTTTGCGTATCATCTTAAATTCGGATGGAATCTTCACGAGCTTTTTCCCTTGAGCACGCTTCACGGCGTTGTATCCCAGGAACTTCAGCTGATAGGTGCTGTCGGCGTTTTGCGTCAAAGTCAGCTTCTGATCCTCGCTTCCCAAGTCGTTGGCGATGGTGACGGTAGCGTGCTTGTCGTCCTTGATGTCGAACCCAACCACATACCACACGCCGTAGATGTTGCCATCCATGTAGCCGTTCATCAGTCCGAAATCCTCCAAGCCCGGCACCTCGATGCTTTCCTCGTAGAGGTCGAGCTTCAAGTCGATTTTCTCCTCAGGCGAGGTCAGCTGGAGCTTCCAGGGTTGTTGCCCAAAGGCTGCAGTGAAGATGAAAAACATTACAGCAGTCGTTGCCACTTTTAACGTGTTATGTTTGGCAATTAAACGTGTTATGTTTGGCATTTAAGCGTGTTATGTTTTATAATGATTCCAGTTGTGTAGTAAAACACCTACAAAGATAGTGAAAAAAGTATTATGTTGTAACACAAACACATTATTATTAAATATAAAAAGCAGAAAAGGTTTCTTTTTTAACATAAATTGTTGTACCTTTGCGCGCGAAATAAGGAAATAGGAGTTATTAATGAGAGAGAAACGATTGATTCCAGACTTCATCTTCGAGAGCAGCTGGGAGGTTTGCAACAAGATGGGAGGCATCTATACGGTGCTTTCTACCCGTGCAAAGACGCTTCAAGAGCACTTTCCCGACAAGCTCCTGTTCGTCGGTCCCGATGTTTGGAAGGACAAGGAAAATCCTCTCTTTCTCGAGGACGCAACTATGTGGCAACCTTGGGTGAAGATGGCTGCAGAAGGTGGTCTCCGCATCCGCACAGGTCGCTGGAATATCCCAGGCAAACCTTGTGTCGTGCTTGTTGACTTCCAGCCTTATTTTGAGAAGAAGAACGAACTATATGCTGATGCTTGGAACGACTTCGGCGTCGATAGCCTTCATGCTTACGGCGACTACGACGAAGCCAGCATGTTTAGTTATGCTGCGGCACTGGTTGTGGAAAGCTATTTCCACTATTATCTTGGTGCCAGAAAGAAGGTCGTTTATCAGGCTCATGAGTGGATGACCTGCCTCGGAGCACTTTACATCAAGAAGAATGTGCCGGAGATAGCAACCATTTTCACTACTCACGCCACAAGTATAGGCCGCAGCATTGCCGGCAACAACAAGCCGCTCTACGACTATCTTTGGGCTTACAACGGTTCGCAAATGGCCGTCGAGCTCAATATGGAGGCGAAGCATAGTGTTGAAAGGCAAGCTGCCCACAACGTCGATTGCTTTACTACAGTCAGCGAAGTAACTGGACGAGAGTGCTCGGAACTGCTTGACAAACAGCCTGATGTCATTCTCCCGAATGGCTTTGAAGCAGACTTCGTTCCGACTGGAGCAGCCTTTACGAAGCATCGTCGAGAAGCCAGAGCCAAGATCTTGCAGGTTGCAAACGCTCTGACGGGAGCCGAGTTTACGGACGACACCCTTATCGTCGCCACAAGTGGCCGCTATGAGTATCGCAACAAGGGCATC
>JAFYYO010000342.1 GCA_017557475.1 Bacteroidaceae bacterium | reverse complement strand
CTGATGTCGAGTGCGCCCTCGTAGATTAGTCCTTTCTCTCTCGGGTCGCTACCGTCGTCGGTATAATAGACGATGCCATCCTGTATGGGCGAGGTAATCGAGAGATTAAACCTTTGATTGTAGATGCCGTGAGGCACGCTGAACAGGGGCGCTTCAGCACTAAGCACTCCCAAAGACAGCAGACCTGCGAACAGACACAATGATAACCTCTTCAGCAACACAATTTGTATTATTTTGCCTGCAAAGTTACGATTATTTATTGAATATTTGCCATTTTACGATAAAAAAAGAAGAAAAAAGCTTCTTTCCGTGTTTTATTTTAAAATTAGACACGCCTAGTTGGCGAATTAGGCACGCCTAGTTGGCAAATTAGACACGCCTAGTTGGGCAACTAGACGTGGCTTGTTTTTCAACGACTCTGGTGTACTACGAGAACATTCCACGTTATGAAGACAAACATAACACGTTATGATGGCAATTATAACACGTTATGATGGCAGGCGACACTGGGGTCGTTTATCTGTCTTCCGGCATAGACTTGCCAGTAAGGAGTGTTCCGTCGTTTGCCAAGCCCTCGGCTCTAACCGAGAGATGCGTCTGTTTCCCATTGCCATAGAACTTGAACTCAGCCTTTCCAGCGTCATCAAGCTTGAGGTCAGGGTTCCAATAAAGGGTGCGACGATAGTCCTTCACGCTTGGAAGAGGCTTGTTCGAGTAGTCGGGCTGGTAGAATTCTTCTGGAGCAGAATAGCCTGGAAGAATGTAACGACGGTCGCGAGAAGTGGCGCGATGCGAATCAAGTTTGTCGATGAGGTGAATGTCGACGCAAACTGTCGGGATGTCTTCGCCGTCATAGAGCGAGTTGCCTTCGCGACGGGGGCTGTAGTCGGTGTAGATATAGACCTTTCCGAGGTTCTTCAGGAGGTTGTACTTCTCCTTCTCCTGAGCGGAAATGTTGAAGGTCTCGGTAGGCATTCCGCCCTGAGAAGCCCCACCGATTTGGATGCGAGACTCTTCTGCGGCAGACCGGCTGGCTTCCTTCTTGCCGTCGATACGCAGTTCGAGGACATAGTCGCGAGACATGTTCATGTCGCCGATATAAGTTCGCGAGATGTCGCGGGCAAAGCGATTGTAGCCGTAATAAACGCCAGGGCAGAAGCCTGCATCACAGGTCTCGTTAAAGGCAGCATAGGCATCTATGACATAAGCAGGTTTCGTGGGGTCGAACTTACCGAGTCGCGCACGCTTGATACCGATGGTCACCTCGTCGAGCAAACGAGAGCCGTCCATCACCCAATCAGGTGCGATGACCGAACCCTTCGGGGCTTCTGCCAAATGGCACTGATACCAGTCGTATGGCTTCACGAAGCGAGGGAAGTAGGGACGCAAGCGAACATAGAACTCGGGATAGTTCAACTTGTCGTTTCGGTCTGTGCTGGGATACTCCCAGACATGTGTCTTGCCCTTCCACTTGGTACTGTCGCTAGCCGCCAAATGGAAGATGCATCCCTCGTAGAAGCGAGGCGAAGGAATGGAGAACATGTGTCTCTCGGTCGTCATCTCGCCGTCGATGCCCTGCTCGGCACCAGGTTTGGCAAAACGCGCTTTGACGAGAAGTTCGCGCTCCAGCTCCTTATCTGTCTGGCTGAAACGGGCTAATTCATCGCGAGAAGTAGTGACCTCTGGACCTGTCGTCTCGGTAAGAGTACGGGAATCGGTCACACTTCCACCGTCTTCGGCCTCAAGATTAACGTTATCCTCATTGGTTGCTATCTGCTGCTCGCCAGTCAGACTGACGGCATCGGTATTTTCGGTTCCACCACTTACCGACAGGAAGTTGTCGGCATACAGCGACTCTTGCTCGCCTGCCATATACTTGTTGACCTCACCAACAAGGAGAGGTGTCTGCTCGGGCTTGTGGTTGAGGACAAACGCTCCGGGTTCAGTCATCGTATGCCAGTCATAACGACGCCAGCCTTGAATCATGAGCAGGAGGTCGAGAGCACGATTATGCTCCTCGTCATCCTTTTCAAAGAAGTAGCCGGGATTCTCCACGAAGCCTCGTATCTCGCTTGCCAAGAGCATCTCAGTCAGGATGTTACCGTTGTCGTAAAGGTACTCGGAATGCGTAGCATCGCAGACAGATACGCTGACCGTTGCTCCTGGTTTGCCGCCTTCTACTGCGAGATTGACGGGAGCAAAAGGCTCTACGGGATTCCGACTCACGCCATTGATACTGAGATTGCTCGGAGCAAAATCTGCCTTGCGACAGAAGAAGAGTCGGTCGGCATAAACGCGACCTACATTATTAAATATAGTAACCTGGCAGACGCCAGTCTTCATCTTCGATTCATCAAGGGTAAGAGTTGCCGAACTGCCTGCCGGAATGGTCTGGAAGTCGAGCATCACGCCATCGTGCATCACAGTCATACCAAGCTCTTCGCTCGACGCGCTTCCTGCTTTTTGAATCTCAACCTTCTTCTTTCCCGTTTCGTCAGTTACGACTTGAACGGCACAGCCGTCTTTATCGGGACTTGGCAGCGTTTCCTTCGCCGTTCCTTTCTTGCCGGAATAAGTCACTGTGTAGCTCTTGCCGCTTTGGGGCGTGAACGTAAAAGAGCCGCGACCTCGCTGCTCGATGTCTGCTTCGGCAACGACATTGCCAGAGCCTTCGGTCACAGACACCTTGCCTTCCAAGTGCAAACCCTCATTACTTGTGGCTTCGAAGGCTACCCGATTGGGGACACCAGCCACGAGATTGCCGCCTTCGGGGAACAATTGGAGCTTTGGTTTGGGCGAAGTCTCGTCTATCTTCGACAATCGACGAAGTGGACGAAGAGTCATCTCGTGGAAGAAGTCGCCTGGTTCTTGTGGTTTGTCGAAGACGGGAAAGACACGGCTATAAAGTTTCTCATAATCAAGATAATACTCTCTTGCCATTCGTTTATTGAAGAACCATTGCTCGGAAACCTTGTTGTGGGGATGCTCCGTTACACCCCAATTGAGCTGCCAACGCGTATAGGCTCGAAGCTCATAATAGCCGCCATAAAGGGTATCTTGCAGGACAAAACTTCCATGAACCTGCCCATTCTGCAACTCGAGCTGTTGACGCTCTACGAGATAGCCGTCTTGATTTAGCAACTCAGCATAGAGAACTCCGCTCAGACGACTCGGCGTTCCTGTGTCGCTACGACGGACATACGCCTTATAATATATGGTATCTCCAAGGAAATAACAAGTGTTGTCCATGTGGACAAAGACCTGTTCCTGCGGTATAGACTTGCCGAACTTGTCCAAGCGGTCAGCCCAACCTTCCAATGTAGTAGGAGCCGACGAGGTCTGCGCCGAGACAATGGAGAATACGGAAATAAGAAAGTAAGAAAATAAGAAGAGGCGTCTCATATTATCCTGCATTTTGTATGTTTTCGCGAGCAAAATTATAAAATAATTATGAATTATGAATTATGAATTATTTTATATCTTTGCACACAAAACAACATATAAACCGATAAACTATGGACTCTAAACTAACAACAATCGTCGGCCAATTCGCCTACGAAGGAACCATTAGCGAAATTAAGCCGTTGGGCGAGGGACTCATCAACGACACCTACAAAGTGAAGACTGCCGAAGCGGACAAACCCGACTATGTGCTGCAACGCGTCAACCACGTCGTCTTTCCCGATGTCGATATGGTGATGCACAACATCGATGCCGTTACTTCCCACATTCGAAAGAAGCTTACAGAACAAGGAACTCCCGATATCGACCGCCGAGTCTTGCGCTTCATACCTGCGAAGGAAGATGGGAAACTCTACGTCAAAGTCGATGGCAACTATTGGCGCTTGATGGTCTTCATCGACAACGCCATCACAAAGCAAGCCGTCGACCCTGAAAGCAGTCGCGCAGCAGGTCGTGCCTTCGGTAACTTCCAAGCCATGCTTGCCGACATTCCCGTTCAGTTGGGCGAGACAATCAAGGATTTCCACAACATGGAGTTCCGTCTTGAGCAATTAAGAGATGTCGTGAAGCGCGATCCGGCTGGTCGTGTGAAAGAAGAACGCGTCCAGAACATGCTTGCCGAGATTGATAAGCGAGCCGAAGAGATGTGCAAAGCTGAGAGAATGGGCAGAGAAGGAACTTTGCCGAAACGCGTCTGCCATTGCGACACGAAAGTCAACAACATGATGTTCGACAAGGACGACAACGTGCTTTGCGTCATCGACCTCGATACCGTGATGCCCAACTTCATCTTCTCCGACTACGGAGATTTCCTTCGAACCGCAGCCAACGAGGTTGCCGAGGATTGTCCCGAAATGGATAAAGTGAAGTTCCGCATGGACATCTTCAAGGCCTTTACCGAAGGTTATCTCGAGAGCGCTCGCAGTTTCCTCTTGCCCGTCGAGATTGAGAATCTGCCCTACGCCACTGCTCTCTTCCCCTACATGCAATGCGTTCGCTTCCTTTGGGACTACCTGAGCGGCGACAAGTACTGGAAGTGCCAGTATCCCGACCACAACTTCGTTCGGGCGAACAACCAACTGCACCTCCTTCTTAGCATCGAAAAGAGCTATCCCGAGATGCAAGCCTTCATAAATGGCTGCCTGAAATAAACGATAAAGCTCAACAATAAGCCCCTCTCCAAAAGGAAAGGGGCTTTTATTTTTAATCCTTAATCTCTAATCCGAGCTACCAAATATCTTCAGGACGCTCAGGGTTGTCGTAGACTTCCTTTGGACAGAACTCCAGGTAATCCACGAAAAGTTGCTTTGTCGTGTAGTCTGGTTGCACGGTTTTGAATCGCATGTAATAGACGATATCCGGCGACATAGTCTCGCGCACGACGATACGGCGCGTTGCTCCCGGATTCATACGGTTCGTCTCAGTGCCGCCAGCACTTGCCACGATGTAGGCCGGTCCTTTCATAAATCCGTTGTTACGCATCTTCTTGTCCACCTCAGCATCATAGTCTTCGTCGCCTGTATCTTTTTCCCAGCCGAGAATATTGTTTGCGCTGTTACCGCCCAACTGCATATTGACGGGAATGCCTTGCGGGACGAGCTGGTCCTTTCTTGGTCCCCAATAAACTTGACAGATGCCTCGAGTGCCGCTATAAGTCGATACGCCCATACGTATCTCGTAAACGCCGGTCTTCGGAACAGGGGGCAAAGTGAAGGTGATGTCATAAACGCCTTCGGCCAACACCTCGTCGCCTTGATAGTTAGGCCAACTTTGGTCGCGGCCGCTCAGGAGCATGAAGTTTGTCTCCTTACTATTGACGACCATATTCTCGAAGTACTGCTTATCGGGGTCGCTGGAGAAGTGCCAGCACGCATCGGTTCGGCTTGTGAGTCGCAAGTCGTTATTCATCGCTTCGGGCTGGAACTCCCATGAATCGTAACGGAGACGCACCTTGCCCAACTCGTTGCGAACATGTTCCGTATAGGCGATAGGTTCGTGGATGGGATAGATTATCGCGTTGATGAGTTTCACCATGCCCGAAGTCTCGTCCGTCTTGATTTCTACGCCCAGATTTTCTTCCGAGCATTCCCTTTCGTGATAGTCTTCGCTACGTCCGTTATTGAGTTTGGGGAAGCGGTTGAGACGCGGACCTTCGCTCTCGGCACTTTCCCAGATGCGCAGCAAGCGACGTTTGCCCATCGTGACATAATGCGCCCAAACGGGGATGGTGGGCTTTTGATTCTTGTTCTTATAGTTGTAGCCCTTCTCGTTATAATGAAGCGCCAACTTATCTACGGGAATACGTTGCGGCAAAAGGTGATAGGTGACGAAGCGGTTGAGCAAGTTGTTCTCGTCCGTGTAGTTATCGTCGTTCACAGCATCAGGATAGTAGCCCTTATCTTGAATCCAAGCGATGACGTCTTCCTTTGTGATGTCTCTGCGGTCTTTGCCCAGCTCTCCTTCCCAGAAGTCATCCGTTTCAGCGAAAAGCGTGAAGCCATACTTGCGATGCTCGGGCGGTTCGATTTCGAAGCTGCGCAACTGCCATTTGAAGTTCGGGAAAGCGCCAGTCTTATAGAGCTTCTCGTAGCGTTCGTCCCTCACTTGGCACAGCGTGTCGCTCAGGCCACAAGCCTCTACCAATCGGGCTATGACGCTCAGGTTGCATTCGAAGTCCCCTGTAAACTTATGGAGCGTGCTGCCCAGCGTCTCGTTGCTCGGATTGATGACGTAGCCCACCTCGTGCACGAAGCCATTGATAGCCTCGATGTCGCGGTTCTTCTTCGAGACGGGACAAATGCCATCGATGCTCAGGCTGTCGAGGTCGCTCTTATAGTACGACACGCTAATCTTTCTGTCGGCCATCGTGTTGATTTCAAACTCCTGGTTCGTTTTTGGGAACTCGGCCGTGAAGTACGCCTTCCCAATCTTCGTACCGTCCAGGATGCTGTTAAGCACTACGACAGCTCGAATGCTGTCCAGGCTTCTTTGGTTGGGGAAAGCGTCCCAACTGGCTTCAGGGATGACGCCTTTGATAACGAGGGAGTCCAAGTAGAGCTGAATCGCGTCGTTTGTAGGAGCGAAACAAGTATAGCAGCCATAAGCCGTCATGAGCTGATAGACGGTCGTGTTGCTGACTTCGCTCACGGGTTGTTCCTTCAAGAGACGCACATATTCGCTGAACTGCTCATGCGTTTCCAGATAGCTTGCGACAGTTCTTTCCCTGAAGACATATCTCGCCGAAGTGTCAATCTCCTCATGGCAAGCAACGAGGAAACCAGCTAACACACAGCAGAATATAGACAATAGTTTCTTCATAATTCCTAATCCCTAATCTCTAATCCTTAATACCTCAAACATCTTCCATCTTACATCTTACATCTTCCATCATCCCTTTCGCTTTTCATTCTTTCATTCTTTCATTCTCTCATTCTTTCATTTTTCATTCTTGAAAAGCGTACGCCTGATAAGACTCGAACTTACACGCCTCTCGGCACCAGATCCTAAGTCTGGCGTGTCTACCAATTCCACCACAAGCGCATATATCCGCCACAAAGTTACACTTTTTTAACCAAACCACAAAGAAAAACATAAAAAAAATGTTAATGTTCCCTTTTGTCGCATAACATTTTCCCTTCTCCGACGTTATAGAGGTGTATGGAGCACACAGAGTTTGCAAGCTTGGCACCCATTCTGCGCTCAAAGGCGAAAGCCGTCGGCATGAGTTTCTTCGCTTCGGAGGAGCAGGCTGAGGATATTGCGCAGGAGACCGTCATAAGCCTTTGGAAGGCTTGGGGCACGCTGTCTTCGAAAGAGGAGGCTGAGCGACTGGTCGTCAAGGTTGCCAAGCACGAGTGCATCGACGTTTGGAGGAGGGAGCAGAGGCGACCTCACACTTCACTCACAATCAGCCACGAACAGGCGCATCCTGCATCAAGTGAAGCCCAGACACTCGAAGAAAGCGAACTCGCGGAAGCCATTCGAAATGCTGCAAGCACGCTCCGAAAGTCAGAACAACGCCTTTGGAGAATGTTCGCAGAAGCAGAGATGCAGCCACGAGAAATAGCTATCGTAACGGGAATTAACGTTCGAACGGTCAGTTCGATGCTTAGTCATGCAAGACATCATATATATAATGTATTAAAGGAAGGAGGATTTATCGATGAATAAAAAACTACTCATAGACGAATACCTGCAAGGCAAGCACCCAATCGAGCAGAAGAAGTGGGAACTGCCGACTGCCGACGAACTCGACCGCGACGAGGCACTCTTCGACGCAATCCTTGCCGAGAAGAAAAACAGAACTCCCCTCCTTAGAGGGAGGGGCTGGGGGCTGCTCTCCATTGCCGCAGTTCTTGCGATGGTCTTCGCCCTCTTCACTTGGAAGAGCTTCAAGCCAGAAAACCAGCCTCAACTCGCTGAAACGACGGAAGAAATCGTTCCTCAGGAAGACACGCCCAGCGACACCTTAAAACTAGACGTGGCTAATTCGCCAACTAGGCACGTTATGATTGCAAACATAACACGTTATGATCGCAAACATAACACGCGTCGTTTGGAATCATCACAGCCTACGATTGCCGACGAACCACAGACCTCGACTGAAACACCCGTTCTTGCAAATGCTGCGGACAGTCTTTACTACTATCTCACGCAACTCGAGAATCAGATGGGCGATTGCCGAGACAGCACCTGTTTTGCTGAGCTTGGAAACCTCATGCAAGCCGACGAACGCATCAAGGACTTGGTGCAGAAAATCATCCACAAGCAAGTGGAAACCGCCTACCAAGAGGAATACCTCGTAGATACCACAACCCGATACATACCATTATGAATAATAATCAGGAGTTAAAATGGAAGTAAAAGAAGGAAGTTAAAGTGGGAGTTAAGCACTTCGTGCTGGACGTTACCACCTCATACTGCCCAAACTATCGTCCTCTTTAACTTCCATGAGCGAAGCGAATTAACTTCATATTATAACTTCCCATTTAACTCCCTAAAATTAAAGACTATGAGAAGAATCACACAAATCAGCCTCTTGCTCGTTTGCATGTTTGTGGCGTTGCCTATTTCCGCGAAATGGCACACGGACATACAAGAATTGGAGGAAGCCCTGAAATGCTTCATCAACGACAAAAGCGTGTCGCTTACAGACCCACACATCATTGCTCGAGGTCAGCCGATTGACAAGAAAAGCATCAACGTCAAGGAAACTGACTGGTGTGTGGACTTCACATGCACGGACGACGAACTTGTGACTAACCTTTGGAAAAAGTTTATGGCACACATCAATAACACCTCTTACTTCTACTGTTCAAGCGAATTACATCCGAAGACAGAGCCTTGGATGGGATTAAAGTTAGACAATATGGAAGGCATTATAGTGTTGACAAGCGACCATAAGAATGTGTATGTGCTTACGTTCGAGGACAAGGACGGCAACGATAACGGCTTCTTCCTATCTTGGAACGACTTACCAAACGGCAGAAAGGAAGGTACTTTGATGCGCTTCATCGGTAACAATCCCAGACCCATAAAGCTCATAACCAGTGAAAACCGCATCGCCATGGATAGTGTCCGTACTGCCATTAAGATTGGCGAAGTGGTGAGAGAGAACAAGAACCATTCAAAGATTGAAATCGACACGACTTATATCGACGGGAAGTGGGCAGTAAGTACGCAATTCCATCGAGGCGTCTTGCGTGCGATGGACCACGTCAGCGACTATCAGGACGGCTTCCCTGCCATTATGAATAAGGTGAATGAACTCGTCGAACGCAGCAAAGGTGCCAACGAAGCGCAATTGGCTTCCATCGGATTCGCTTTGAAGCGAGAGGCTTCGCGCTACGAACTTCTGCTCACACCCGAAGAGTTTGCCCTGCTTTGGAAAGGACTTTACGATTTGGAAAGCAAAGCAAAGAACGCCGATGCCGAGATACAGAACTACTTCAAGGCTTCGGAAAGTATTCTGCGAGGCAAGATAAACGAGTCGGTAAGGCTGAAATATCATGATGCTAAGCGGCATCAGTTCCTTCGCGACATAGGCTTCACCGTCACGAAGAACGACGGAGGACGTTGGTACTATGCAGTCTCTGGAAAGCACTATACGGGCAATCCCGAGTTGGAATACTTGGATGGTTGTGCCGACGAGGACGGTACGCTGAAGTATCATGCCCAGCATGTCGAGACGAACCTCAAGCCTGGCATCTACAGACTGACTGCCGCAGGACGCACTTCATATAGCGGCTACACGGGAGCATTCATCTTTGCTCAGACGGAAGGAAAGCCTCTGCTGAAGGAGATTCCTGCCCATGACGACCACGAAGGCGACATCTGGAAAGATGCTGCAATACGGGTAAAGGAGGCTGACGAAAAGGGACAGCAGATCTCGCCGCAGGATGTCCGTATCGCTTTGGCAAATGGCGGAATGGGTTACGGCTGGAGCAAAGTCGTCATCGACTACATCGAGGTTCGTAACGGAACACTCACCTACGGCGTCTCCAGCGACTCGGACTTCACAGGCAAACAGTTTACAGGACGCTGGCTCTCTGCCGTCGACTTCGTCCTCGAAAGGGTTGGCGACCTGCCAAAAGAATAATCATCACGTTTTGGGTTTAAAAAGTTAATAAATCGGCGCCATCCTGCTCCTTCGTTGCGAAACGCGGGAGTAGATTCTATTCTACAACAACACTAATCTCACAAGAAGATGAAAAAGACAACAATACTCGTGATACTTGCCCTCGTTTGTGCAGTATCCAAAATAGAAGGCCAGGTGAATCCCAAGATAACCCAGCTTTTCGAAGAACTCAAGGAAACGAAAACAATTCTATTCAACAGGCCACCATCCATCGTAAAGAGAGGAGGAAGAGATAACCACGACAGTCATCCGCAGTTGGACTACTCCCTGCATTTCTACTATATGCCACACCTTATTCGAGGCAGGCAAGACAGTCTCTTCGTGGATAGCGTGCTGCGAGTAGAAAAGACGTGCTTCGACAAGCGAGTTAAGGCTATTCGTCGAACCGTTTCCGAGCTGCAGAAAGAGGCACGGGACACTTGTTATTACGAAAGCCACACAGATGGCAAAGACACTATCTTCTATTCCATGAACCTCTGTCGCGATGCCTCGCGAGTCCACAAATACAGCGAAGGCAAATACACATACTTTTATTCCGACGAGTATCTCGACTTCCTTCTTGAATCAGGAAGAGGAAAAGATGCCTTCGAAGTGCGGTTCAAGTATACCGTCACTCTGCCCAGCGTCGACTCTTATTCTGATACATATACTTGGGGAAACCTGAATGATGACATCGAAAGCCTCTTCAACGAGCACGGCATCACCCATCGAAATGCCTTCTGGCAACACGATGATGCATATTCCGACTCTATTTGGAATGATAACGGGGCAGACTATAGGAAAGATTGGATAAATATTGTCAACTATGGAGAATACGCTCATTCAGGCATGACGGAAGCAAGGATTTATTCCTTAACAGAAGACCAGGAGCCGCTTGCCCAGCAGTTGCTTGCCACTATCGACAGCTTGGCACAGAAGTTCACCAATTGTCCGCAAGCCAAATACTATGAGTATTACTATGGCGCATCTTTCCAAGGGAACCCTTCCATAATGCTGTCCGTCTATTCTAACCGAATCTCGGAAACCAACTCAATACGGGTGAAAGCAGCCGACCACGGCTTCCACTTCCTCATCCTCGAGACAAGAGGCGCTGAATGGATTCCCACTGAATGGTATCGCCTCAAGTCCTTCATCAATGGCAAGAAGACCTACTTTGAAGGCATGAAGCCGTAATGCAAGAAATTTGATTTTAGAGTTAATAAACTGACGCCACACTACCCCTTCGTTGCGAAACGCGGGAGTAGAAATTATTTGTCGTCATAATGCCCATAGGCAGACAGAACATCCACATGCACCTCCGACTCAAAGACCTCGTAAACCATACGATGCTTTTTGGTGATAGCTCGCGACCATTGGCCCGAACGGTCTCCACGCAAAGGTTCGGGGTGGCCTGTGCCCGTATAGGGATGCAAGGCAATTTCATTAAGCAACTTCGTGGCCTTTCTGAAGGCAGCAGGCTCGTTCTTTTTCAACTTGGCAAGCCCTTCCTGGGCACGAGGGGAATAGGTAATGGCGTACATTTGTCAAAGAGCATTAAGCCATGCATTCATGTCTTCAAGGTTAGTGAAGGTAATACCTTCACCTCGTTTGATTTGCTCTCTGGCCTCATCCACCTGAGCAAAGAACTCTTCCTTCGTCATCAGCGTTTCATCTTTCTTGGCTTTTGCACGTTTCTGCTGCGATGCCTCGCGCAACCGCGCTGCCAGCCACTCCTGATTGCGTGCCGAGAGTGACAGTCCCTGAATGTAGCTCCAAAGATTATTCATTGCAATGCTTGTCATAATGCGCTTCTTTTATTGGTTTCTGCCTGCAAAGGTACGAATAAGTGAGCAAAATACAAAATAAACCCGTTTATTTTTATTGTCGAGCCGAAAAAACAGTAAGAGCCAAAGAAAGTTTACTTTCACTTGGCCGAGTCGTGACCGAGGAAGACGAAGTCAACGCAAAAGAAGCTCGACCATAGGTCAAGTTACAACCTTTCGCAAAATATCAATCATAAAGCATTGAAAAATGAAAGGCTTTCTGCTAATAATCCTTAAATCTTTGCCCTAAGTTGTCAACATTTCGCCCGCACGAGCGTTATATATAATAGAAAGGAATAAGGGAATGAACAAGCAAACTATCATCACCGCGCTCCTCGCCCTTGTCTCAATGACAGGGCAGGGACAAGTAAAATGCCACATTAAGGGTGAACTAAGAGACACAACCCAAGGCAAGACGATTATTGTCTGTCCTGCAGGCACGGACTTGCGAGTATCTAACAATTACATTACGGCGAAAGCTGGCATGCAGGGACGCTTCTTATGCAACGTCGAGACAGACAAGATGACGCTCTACACTGTATTCTTGCACGAACAATATGAGCACGGCTCATGGGCGAACACAGAATTTCTTGTGGAGAATGGCGCGACTGTGACATTACGCTTCGACGAAGGCAAGTGGAAAGTCATCGACGGTGGTCCCGAACAGACCATGAAGATTAATATGGAAGCAGAAGCCGACCTGCTTTATTGCAATAAAATGGAAGCGATAAGTAAGCAGGCCGAGGCTGAGCTTAAGCCAAGAGTAGAAGAACTGGTGGCGCAAGGAAAGAATCCCGAAGAGGACTCGTTGCTGATGAAGCGCGAGGAAAAGTATGAGGAAGAGTACGAGAAACTGTACCACGCATATCGCGCTTGGGAATTGGAATACTATGCTGAACATCCCATGCAGTATGCGCTCTATGACATGGCTGACCAAATGCGCTACAACAACAACCGCCATGACGAACAGAAACAGAAGCTGATGAGCCTCTATCACAACATGTATGAGAACTTTCATCCGGAGAATCCTATTCACAACACCATCCGCACACTCGAAGCGGCATGGCTTCTAAAGCCCGGCAAGCCTTATCACGACTTCGAAGTACACACCTTAGAAGGGAAGAAAGTGCAAGTGTCGTCGCTCTATCGCGGCAAAGTGGCTCTCATAGACTTCTGGGCTTCGTGGTGCGGTCCATGCCGTAAGCACAGCAAGGCCATGATTCCCGTTTACGAGAAATACAAGGACAAGGGCTTCACCGTTGTAGCTATTGCCCGAGAAAATGAGCCGAAGGACATGATTCAGGCTGCAAAGCAAGACGGCTATCCGTGGGAAAGCCTTATCGACATAAAGGACGAACTGAATGTCTGGCAGAAGAATGGTCTCGGCTTAGGAGGTGGCGGCATGTTCCTCATCGACCGCGACGGCACCATCCTCTCCACCTCAACAGATGCCGAGGAACTTGAACCGCTCATCAAGAAAGCACTCAATATTGAATAACTAATGAACAAGCATAGCATCATCACCTTGCTGCTCGTCCTCTTCAACTTGGCGGCTTTTGGTCAGACAGACTCCACAAAGACTAAACAAAAGACATTAGAGGTCTATGCCTCCGTTGCCGACCATCTGACTCACGAAGGCATCGACAGCCTGAAAGCAACGCTTCTTCGAGCCGCAGACAGCAGTTTCGTTGATACCGCTCACGTGGAAAGTTACAAGTTCGACGACAAACTTCACACTTATGTCGATGCAAAAATCAAGGAGGTAGGCAAGTACTTGTTGCGCTTGGAGGCAAAGAACTACCAGACGCGCTTTGCTCCCATCGACATCCCAAAGATGTATAAGCGCGAAAGCTACCGCGAGATAAAGCCTATCTATCTGCACAAAGTCAGGACGCAGAAACCGTCGAGCCTTGCATTAGACGGCGACTCCACCACAATCATGGACGAAATCGTCGTGAAGGCTACGAAGCTGAAGTTCTACATGGATGGCGACACGTTGGTCTATGACGCAGATGCCTTCTCGATGGCAGAAGGATCGATGCTCGATGCACTCATCAAGAAACTGCCTGGAGTGGAGCTTCATAGCGGCGGCGAGATAACCGTGAACGGCAGGAAAGTTGATGCTCTGCTGCTCAACGGAAAGGATTTCTTCGACAGCGACCGCGAGCTGCTCCTCGACAATATGCCGTCGTATATGGTGAAGGACATTCGCAGCTACGAACGCACGCCCGAGAATGCAAAGGGCACAGTCCGCGAGAAGACGACGCAAAAGGAGATGGTGATGGACGTCCGACTGAAGCGTGACTACAACAAAGCTTGGCTTGCGAATGCGGAAGGAGGTGTCGGGATGCGCTTCGGAAGTCAGGAAGACTTCGGAGACCCCACGAAAGCTCCGCCTTTCCTCGGTAGAGCGTTTGCGATGCGATATGCCACAAACTCGCGAATCGCCCTCTATGCCAACGTCAACAACCTGAGCGATTATCGCACTCCAGGCGAGAAAGGCGAGTGGTCGCCGCTGAGACAGGCGCAAGGACTCACAACCAGCTATACGCTCGGAGCCAATGGTCTCTACGAGAAGAACGAAAACTTGCGTTATCAGGGAAGTATTAACGGCACCTACTCGGACATAAACGACGCCAACCATAGCTCGAGCGAGACGTTCCTCAAGGAAGGCAACACTTTCGGACGTTCGTTCTTTACGCGCCGGAGCTACGACCTAAGAATCAGTACGAATCAGGCTCTCCGTCTGCAAAAGCAAGGAGCACTTTGGGGAGGGCTCAAGCAGTTGTACTACGACCACAGTTCTTCGCTGGAATAT
>JAFYYO010000341.1 GCA_017557475.1 Bacteroidaceae bacterium | reverse complement strand
TCGAGTACCTACGTGTGAGGACTGCAGTACTGACGTGCAATGACTGGCCACGAAGCACGTCTAGTTTGCAAATTAGACACGTTATGATGCCCAACAACACGTGTACTTATTGGCAATAACCCATGTAGTAAAGGGCAACAAAAAAAGGCAACACCCAAATGGATGCTGCCCTTAATGATGAATTAGATTAATCGTGTCTTAAACAATCCCTTGAGCCAGCATAGCCTTTGCAACCTTCATAAATCCAGCTATATTGGCGCCTTTGACGTAGTTGACGTAATCGCCTTCCTTACCGTACTTGACGCATTGCTGGTGGATGCCTGACATAATCTGATGCAGACGCTTATCCACCTCTTCTGCCGTCCAGGAGATACGCATGGAGTTCTGTGTCATCTCGAGGCCAGAAGTGGCTACTCCACCTGCGTTGACTGCCTTACCTGGTGCAAACAGCTGCTTTGCGGCAATGAACTTCTCTGCTGCTTCTGCCGTACATCCCATGTTGCTGACTTCGGCTACACAAAGCGGCTTGAAGGACAGAATCTTGTCTGCATCCTCGCCATTCAGCTCGTTCTGAGTGGCACAAGGCAGGTAGATGTCGGCTTTCTGCCCCCAAGGCTTCTTGTCAGCATAGAACGTAGAGCCTGGGAACTGGTCGGCATAAGGCTGGCAGATGTCGTTACCAGAGGCACGAAGCTCAAGCAGGTAGTCAATCTTCTCTGCATCAAGACCTGCTGGGTCATAGATGTATCCGTCGGGACCTGAGATGGTGATGACTTTTGCTCCAAGTTCGGTAGCCTTCTTGGCAGCCCCCCAAGCCACGTTGCCGAAGCCAGAGAGTGCAACTGTCTTGCCCTTGATGTCAAGTCCATGCGTCTGCATCATCTGGTTGACGAAGTAGAGTGCGCCATAGCCTGTTGCCTCAGGACGCAGGATGCTTCCGCCCCACTCCAGGCCTTTGCCAGTAAGGGTTGCAGCATGGAACTGCGTAGTGAGTTTCTTGTACATGCCGAAGAGGTAGCCAATCTCGCGGCCACCTACGCCAATATCGCCTGCGGGAACGTCCACATCAGGACCGATGTACTTGAAGAGTTCCGACATAAAAGCTTGGCAGAAACGCATGATTTCAGCATCGCTCTTGCCACGAGGAGAGAAGTCGGAGCCACCTTTACCTCCGCCCATAGGCAGCGTGGTAAGGGCATTCTTGAAGGTCTGCTCGAAGCCCAAGAACTTCAGGATGCTGAGGTTAACTGAGCTGTGGAAACGAAGTCCGCCTTTGTAGGGACCAATGGCGCTGTTGAACTGCACTCTGTAACCTAGATTGACTTGCACTTCACCCTTGTCGTCCACCCAAGGCACACGGAAAGTGATGATGCGCTCAGGCTCTACAATGCGCTCAACTATCTTAGCTTTCTCGAACTCAGGATGCTGATTGTACACGTCCTTAATGCTGTCCAGCACTTCGCGAACCGCTTGAAGGTACTCTCTTTCGCCTGGATGCTTCTGC
>JAFYYO010000340.1 GCA_017557475.1 Bacteroidaceae bacterium | reverse complement strand
GACATCATCAGTCTCGCAATCGGAAGTCCCGATATGCCTCCTTCGCAGGAAACAGTCGAAACACTCTGCAAAGAAGCCCAAAAACCTACGGCTCACGGCTATCAACCGACGATTGGAATCCCTGAGTTGCGCTCTGCAATGAGTGGTTTCTACAAACGCTGGTACGGTGTTGACCTCGATCCAAACGGCGAGATTCAGCCCTTGATTGGCAGCAAGGAGGGAATCCTTCATGTTACTTTGGCATTTGTCAACGTCGGAGATGAAGTCCTCGTGCCCAATCCGGGCTATCCCACCTACACGAGTCTCTCAAAACTGCTGGGTGCGAAGATCGTCAACTATGACCTCTTGCCCGAAAACAACTGGCAGCCAGACTTCGAACAGCTGGAGAAGATGGACCTCAGCCGCGTGAAACTGATGTGGACAAACTACCCGAATATGCCGACAGGAGCAAGGGCGAGACGCGAGACCTACGAGAAGCTCGTCGATTTTGCCTTGCGACACAACATCATTGTGGTCAACGATAATCCTTACAGCTTTATCCTCAACGAGGGAGAAAGGCTGTCAATCCTGCAAATTCCCCGAGCTAAGGAATGCTGCATCGAGTTCAATTCGATGTCGAAGAGCCATAATATGCCGGGTTGGCGAGTCGGTATGCTTGCCACCAACACACAGTTCGTCAGCTGGATTCTCAAGGTAAAAAGCAACGTGGATAGTGGAACTTTCCGTGCTCTTCAACTTGCCGCAGCCAAAGCATATGACAATACCGACCTTTGGCACAAGCAAGCAAACGTCGAAACATACGCTAAGAGGCGTCGTTTTGCTGAAGAAATCATGCAACTTCTCGGCTGTCAATTCGACAAAGATCAAACGGGTATGTTCCTTTGGGGACGCATTCCCGACAGCTACGAAACAGTAGAAGAACTCACGGAGAAAGTGTTGCATGAAGCAAGAGTGTTCATCACACCTGGCTTTATCTTTGGAAGTAATGGCAAACGCTACATTCGCATCAGCCTCTGTGCAAAGGAAGACAAGTTCGAAGAAGCGCTTCGCCGCATCAAAACAATCAACATAAAGCCATGAACCACAAGTATCTAACACTCATCGCCCTGCTCCTGGCATTGCCTATGGTGCTGCTCGCCCAGATGAACTCTGAGAGAGGCTACGTCGTCGTCACCGATTACATAAAAGCGGAGACAGGGGAAGATGTCAGCGATGACATTCAACGCATCATCGACACGCACCCCAACCGTACCATCTTCTTTCCCGACGGCATCTACATCATCAGCAAGCCCATCCTCACACCTGCAGACCCGAAGAAAAGCGTCGCACTCGAACTCTCGAACTTCGCCATTATTCAAGCCGCAGAAGACTGGGCAAGCGAGGAGGCCATGATACGCCTCGGTGGCAAAGATGCCGCCAACAACATCTACTTGCCAGGCAGTAACTACTACCTGAAAGGCGGCGTCATTGACGGCAAAGGCATAGCAAAAGGCATCTCCATCGACAGCGGACGCGAGACAGCCATTCGGCAAACGTCAATCAAGAACACAACAATCGGCATACACATCAAGCACGGAGCAAACAGCGGCTCATCCGATAGCGACATCTCCGACACCAATATCACGGGCAACTGTAAGCCAGACTGCATCGGCGTGCTTGTAGAAGGATACGATAACACCTTGACAAACATGCGCATCGGCGGCGTGCATATAGGCGTCCTCCTTCGTTCCGCAGGCAACAGCCTTCGCAATATCCACCCGCTCTACTACAACTCGGACGAACAATACGAAAGCAGTTATGGCTTCATCGACGAGAAAGAAAACAACTGGTATAACTTCTGCTATAGCGACCAATTTGCTGTCGGCTTCCTCAGCCACGGTGGACGCAGCTTCTACGACCACTGCTTTGCCTATTGGTACAACAACAAGCAAAAGCGACATACCGTATTCAAGAGCACCGGACGCTTCAACTCGAGCGTTGTCTCCATGAATGCCGGAATGTATCGCCACAATGCAGTCGAGGAGAATGTCATCCTAGATGCAGCTGAAGAAGGAGGCGACGGAATCCTCTGGAACCTGTGTGTCGGCGACAGTAGCCTCGTCACAGACCATTCTTACAAACAATATATGAGATAACGGATTACAATACATTATACAATATGGAACTCAATCTACGCCCCCTAAACCTGCCAAGCGATCAGGAGCGAGCCTTCATTATCGCCGGTCCTTGCAGTGCTGAGACAGAAGAACAAGTGATGACAACTGCCAAACAACTGGCAGGAAAAGGCTGCCACCTCTTCAGAGCTGGAGTCTGGAAACCGCGTACAAAGCCCGGAGGCTTCGAGGGACACGGCGAACCGGCACTCCCTTGGATGGCAAGAGTAAAAGAAGAAACGGGCATGCTCGTCGCTACTGAAGTGGCCACACCAAAGCATGTGGAACAAGCTCTCAAGTTTGGCATCGACATCCTTTGGATAGGTGCTCGCACCACAGCCAATCCCTTTGCGGTACAGGAACTTGCTGACGCACTCAAAGGTGTCGATGTTCCCGTCCTCATCAAGAATCCTGTGAACCCTGACCTCGAACTTTGGATTGGTGCTCTTATGCGCATAAACGGGGCAGGCATACAGAAGTTGGGAGCCATCCACAGAGGCTTCAGCAGCTATGAGAAGAAGCTGTATCGCGACGAACCTATGTGGCAGATTCCTATCGAGCTGAAGCGCCGCTTCCCACAATTGCCGGTCATTTGCGATCCAAGCCACATCAGCGGACGTCGCGACCTGATAGCTCCGCTCTGTCAACAAGCGATGGATCTGGGCTTCGACGGTCTTATGGTAGAGAGCCACTGCAATCCCGACAAGGCTTGGAGCGATGCTTCTCAGCAAGTGACACCAGAGGTGTTGGACTTCATCGTGTCCCGTCTCATCTTCCGCGATACAAGTGAGCACACCGACCGACTCAAGGACTTGCGTAAAGAGATTGATGAAATCGACAATGAACTCATTGACTTGCTGGCCAAACGCATGAAGGTGTGCCGCAACATCGGCGAGTATAAGAAGGAGAGCGGCATGACGATTCTGCAGACACGCCGTTACAGCGAGATTCTCGACAAGCGTGGTGCTCAAGGTTCTCTGCTGGGTATCGACACACTTTGCATCAAGAAGATATTCGAGCAGATACACGAAGAGAGCATCCGTCAGCAAATGGAAATAATCAGCAAGTAGGCTATGAGAATACTTATCTTAGGCGCCGGAAAGATGGGCAGCTTCTTTACCGACGTACTTTCATTCGATCATGAATGCGCCGTCTATGAGGTTGATGCCCGACGGATGCGGTTCCTCTATAACACACAACGCTTTACGACACTCGACGAGATACAGGATTTCAAGCCCGAACTCGTCATCAATGCAGTCACGCTGAAGTACACGACAGATGTCTTCCAGCAGGTCATCCCCTGTCTTCCCAAGGATTGCATCATCTCGGACATCGCTTCGGTCAAGACAGGACTGAAGGATTTCTACGAACAGGCTGGCATGCGTTATGTCTCGACGCATCCGATGTTCGGTCCTACGTTTGCCAATCTCGGAGCACTCTCCACGGAGAATGCCATCGTCATCAACGAGGGAGACTACATGGGACGCATCTTCTTCCTCGACCTCTACAGGCGGCTCGGCTTGAATGTCCACGAGTACAGCTTCGACGAGCATGATGAAGCGATGGCTTACAGCCTGTCTGTGCCCTTCGTGAGCACTTTCGTCTTTTCTGCCGTCATGAAGCATCAGGACGCTCCAGGCACGACGTTCAAGCGACACCTCAAGATTGCGAGAGGCGTTTTGGGAGAAGACGACACCTTGCTTCGCGAGATTCTCTTCAACCCGCGCACTAAGTCGCATGTCGAAGGCATACGTTCCGAGCTGAAAGAACTAATACAGATAATTGACAATCGGGACGAGGAAGCACTCAACGCATACTTGACAAAGATACGGAGCAACATCCGATAAAAAACAACGCCCCAAGGAAGCATCTCTTCTTTGGGGCGTTTTTTTGTTATCTCCAACCAGGCATTCCGGTTCCGCTCTTGTGGACTCTTTCTATCCGAAGGCGGAAAAGCAAGGTGCTATAGGCAGGAATGACATCGGAAGCAGTTCCTTGATAGGCCAACTGCTGCGGGATATAGACGTCCCAATCATCGCCTTTGACCATATACTGAATAGCCGTCATGAAGCCTTCAACTGTGGCTGTGACGGGCATTGCTATGGGTGCGGCAGTCGTCTTATCAAAGTCTCCGTAGTAAGTTTGGCTGAAGACGGTGAGGTTTGTCTTGCTCTGAGGATAGTTCTCATCCATAATCCAGCCTCGATAATACAGGCGCACACTGTCGGTATAGGCAGGACTCCAGTCGCCATCGCCTCGCTCGTTGATGTGGCAGACGATGTAATCTGTGGACGCACCTTGTGTGTCCTGACTCTTCAAGAGCGTCTTATAAACGCGCCAATCGCAGTGCTCTTCCCAATCGTTACCGCTGGGATACTGCGACTTGGCTGCTGCAATAGAGGCCTGAGCCGCGTCGTAGACCTCGGCAAACCATTGAGCATTGCGCTCCTTCCAGTCGTGATGGACGTCGTAAGTCTCGTCGCTATCCTTACAAGAAGCAAGGAGGAGCAACGACAATACTGGCAAGAGTAAGACTTTCAGCCTGTTATTCATTTCTTATAGCAGTTTCTTGAGGAGCGAGGTAATGCTTACCTTGTCCTCGATGATGCTTCGAAGTTCGCTGATGGGCACGCGTTTCTGCTCCATCGTATCACGGTCGCGAAGCGTCACAGTATTGTCTTCCAGCGTCTGCTGGTCAACCGTAACGCAGTACGGACAACCAATTGCGTCCATTCGACGGTAGCGTTTGCCAATCTGATCCTTCTCTTCGTACTTGCAGTTGAAGTGGAATCGGAGGTCGTTTATGATTTCCTGAGCCTTCTCGGGCATGCCGTCCTTCTTAGTCAAGGGGAAGACTGCGAGCTTAACAGGCGCGAGAGCTGCGGGCAGATGAAGTACCGTACGAATCTGACCATCAGGCAGTTGCTGCTCTTCATAGCTGTGACACATGATGGAGAGGAACATTCTGTCAACACCGATTGAAGTCTCTATGACATAAGGAGTGTAGCTCTCATTGGTCTCGGGGTCAAAGTATTCGATCTTCTTTCCACTATATTTTGCGTGCTGAGAAAGGTCGAAATTGGTGCGGGAGTGTATGCCTTCCACTTCCTTGAAACCGAATGGCATGTGGAACTCGA
Source organism: Bacteroidaceae bacterium (assembly GCA_017557475.1). Next base: position 189 of record JAFYYO010000340.1, on the reverse strand, counting down.
TGTCTGTCGCGGCATTTGCATAGTGCGCGAGCTTGTCATGATCGTGGAAACTACCCTCGGCGAGATAAGATTTGTTCTCTACCCTCAGTATTCCCCAAATGCCGTGGAGAATTTTATTTCTCTTGCGGAAAGCGGCTTCTATAACGATACTTACGTTTACAATGCCCAGAAGGGAGCCTATTCCAGTAT
>JAFYYO010000339.1 GCA_017557475.1 Bacteroidaceae bacterium | reverse complement strand
TAACGGTGCTGATGGCAGCAGCTATTGGCGCACAGGCTCAAAGCAGACTGGAACCCATGACACAAACCAAGCAGGAGCTGTGGGGGAAAGAGTATTTTGGGACATGGCTTTCTAAAAAGGCAAGACAACAGATGCTCAAGTTCCCTACACCTATGGAAGATTTCCCCTCTGCACTATACGTGTTTTGTGGCAAAGGGGAAAGCGGACGATTGCAGGTGAAGAGGTGTGTGGTGAATGGAGAGGCTGAAGAGAATGAAGCAAAACTGAAACTTAATTCTATAGAGCTTGAGACAGACAAGGCCACGGCTATGAAGTTTTCTGACTTAATCGAACATGCAGTTAAGACATCTATGTTTATTGACGAGCGACTGGGATTCGACGGAACCACATACTTCTTTGGGAATAGTATTCGTATTGCCACAATATGGTCGCCAGATAGAGGAAGCAACTGCAAGAGGCTGACGGATGTGTTGGAGAAAGCCATGACTGCTGTCAAGAACCAAGACGAGGACGAACTGAAAGCATTGCTTCCCGAGGTTGAGTCCTTGACAAAGGTGTTCAAGAAGCTTTACCCAAACGACTGATATCAGGATTTGCCTCCCTTTTACTCTCTTTTGTTGCCTATCTTGAGCTGCGCTCGAGCTCGGCTACGCTCGGTAATGCGGATGCAAACCCTATAGTTTGCATCCGCATTACCCTCGCTTATTGCCGACCTTCATCAGGGCGATGCCGATGATGATCCAGATAATTTCGCGGACGCGGCAGATAATGCTCACAAAGAAACCTTGTTCTACGGTCAGTCCCATTGCGGCGGTGGAGATTGCAAAGCCGCCTTCCTGTACGCCGAGCTGCATGGGCAGGAAGCCTATCAGGTTGGAAAGAAGCGTGGTGAGCGACACGATGAGGATGCTGTGAAGGAAGGTAAGGGTGATGCCCTCGATGCCTCCTCCACAATCAAGGCCAAAGAGAAGCAGCATGAAAAGCACTTCCGAGCTCTGCACGATGCGGGAAAGATACTCCAGTCCTAATGCTGCATAGAAGTGTCTGCGGCTTTGCTGATGCAAGGCTGCTATCTGTGCATCGACGTTATGCAACGCTTCGGAATGAGCCGCAAGGAACCTGTCGCTCCATCCCTTCAGGCGTGGCAAGTGTCCAATCCATCGGATAAGGCGCACGACGAGACCGTACTTGTAGCCTCTATAAAAGAGATAGAAGGCAATGAGGCAGAAGACGATGATGATGCCAAGCACAGTGCCGACCGTCGCGTCAAGGGGAAGATCGCCAATGGCTGCCAAAGCGAGATAGAGAAAGACTGAGGTAAACCAGAACCAGAAATGCGCAAAGACGTGCATCATGGCATAGAGAATAACGGACGATGTAGCGTGTTGCTTCGAGATGTCTTTGCTCAGTTCCATGATGCGATAGGGTTCGCCGCCCAGACCTCCGACAGGAGTTGCATAGTTCAGCGCATAACCCGTGATGGTCAGTTTGTAGATGCGCCAGAAGCCGACATGCTCGTCTGGGTCGGTATTGCCGCGAATGACGCTCATCCAAGCAAGGGCGTTGATGCCATAGACAAAAATCCAGATGCCTACGATGGGAATGAGCCAATAACCGGCGCGGCAGATATGTCCCCACAGTTCGACGAAACTGACGTCGAAGGTGAAGAGCATCACTACGACACAAGCGATGCCGAGGACAAAGAAGAAGTTATTCCAGCTCCACTTCATTTACATTGAACATTGATTATTGAACATTGAGCATTGTTCCGCCTGTGCCTGACCAAAGGGAAGAACATTGAGGGGATTAAAGGGGGAGGCTTTCTCTGACTTTCTTGCAGCAGGCCTCATGGTGACGCTTAATCCAAAGCGTCAGGAGTCCCAGGCAGACAATCTCGAAAAGGAAGTTGGCCAAGGGCAGGTCGATGAGGCAGAAGAGGAAAAACATGCCGCAACGGAAATTGAATGTAAGCAATGCGTTCCAGGGCATCAGGAATCGCGATTCGCGGAGCAATTCCTGACGCACCTCGGCGGGCATGTTGCCTGCACTGCCGTATTTTTCGCGCAGGAGCTTCACGAGCTGCTGGAACTGCGGGGTGGAGTTCTCCTGCTTACGCGTATAGTCAATGTAGGTCTTGAGGAAGTACTTCCAGAGACGGTTGCCTTCGCTGGGCGTCTCGTCATATGCTTTCTGCTGTTGCTCGGAGCTGTCCAGCTCACTGCCCTTTTCGCCCTTCAACATGAAGAGGTGTATCTGGATGTAGTAGTCGGCCAGTCGTTGCTGGG
>JAFYYO010000338.1 GCA_017557475.1 Bacteroidaceae bacterium | reverse complement strand
CGTCTGGCAAGGCATCCTGCAAAGCGATAAGGAAAGGAACAAGGCGACTCAGAAGGCGGCAAAGCGTCTGGCGGCAGTTCTCGCTGAAAATTATAAGCGGGAAGACATCACGCCCGACAGCTTCTTCCAAGACTGGCGCAACCTCAGAGCTGAGATGCTCGCGGAGAAAGACCCGACAGCTCAAGCCATCTATAATGCCGCAATGGGGCATTTGCTCTGCAATAATGTCTGGCGTTCACAAAGCTTTGACAATAAGACAAAGAGCCATATTGACAGCATCCAGGAGTGGAGCCGCCCGGAATACACCAGGCAGGCAGCCAATTATTATGCAAAAGCGATGCAGGATGTCGAGGCGCTTCATGCCATCAAACTGCCCTCTTCGAAGCCTTTGACAGAACAAGGCAAGGATGACGGCATCTTTGGCAACGACCTGCTTCATGTCATTTGGCAAGCTTATCAGCAGGATCTTCCTGCTGATGAAAAGAAGGGCTTTGCTTCCAAATACGGCGAAATCATCGATGTCTATCGACGGCACGGCCTGCGCGAAGCGGCATTGATGCTCCGCCTCGACTCTCTTAATGAAAAGGACGACAGTGAAAATAGAGAAAAAACATTGCTTAGCCTGCGCGAAGAATATGCCGATATTCCCGCTTGTGCAGAGGTCTGTCTTCGCCTCGCATCTCTTTCTGGCAAGGAAGTTCAGGAAAGGTATGGCTTGTTGGAAGAGGCTTTGAAGCGTTATCCCAAGTGTCGTGAGGCAAATGAAATAAAGAACCAACTCGCATCATTACGTGCCCCGAAACTTTCAGGCCGTTTCCGCGAGATGTATTATCCCGATAAGGACTATAACATTCCTCTCCAAATCAAGAATATGCAAACGGGAAGCGTTACAGTCTATCGCATTCCGCTTGACTTCGAATTTAGCGACGAGGAAAAGGATGGCACAAGGCTTGAACAAGTGAAACGTAGTGGTTTGCTCCTGGAGACCTTGTCTATCGACATGACTGGCGTGGAGCTTCTTAAGACGAAGGACGACACGCTGAAGTGGCACTCGCCAAGTTTCGGACGGTATGCCCTCGTTCTCGATGGCACAACAAATGAGAAACTGGAGAAGGATTGCAAGCCTCAGGTCATCCTGACCGGCGTGTCGGCACTTACATTTATGGCTACCAGATTGCCCGCGGGCAGGGAACGTCTCATGGTGACGGACGTGATGAGCGGCGAACCACAACAAGGCGTCAAGGTTGACTTCTACCGAAAGCAGAAACAGGAATACACCTTGATTGGGGAACAAACGACCGACAGTCGCGGCATTGCCGAAATGACCATAGAAGACAGGAACTCCATCTATGTACAATTGTCGCGGGGCGAGGACAATGCTTTCGAGAAAGAACATTTGGGATGGCGTTCTTATTATGATAAGGACGATAAGCTCGCGCACCATCTCAAAGTATATACCGACCGAAGCATCTATCGTCCAGGACAAATGGTCTATGTGGGTGGTATCGCTTACACCCAAAGTCACGACCAGGCTCCGCAGGTTGAGGCAGGTGCAGAGTTTGAGCTTGTGCTTTATGACGCCAATAGTCAGGAGGTCGTGAAACACAAGTTGAAGACCGACGAGTTTGGCACTTTGCAGGACAGCTTGCAACTTCCGAAGTCGGGCTTGCCTGGTCAATATCAGATTCATGTTGGGAATGAGTACCACGATATCCGTGTTGAGGAATATCGCAGGCCAACCTTCCAAGTGG
>JAFYYO010000337.1 GCA_017557475.1 Bacteroidaceae bacterium | reverse complement strand
CTGGCGGCATCTACGGAACAGTGAAGGACATCGACGAAGCAGCCAACACGCTCAAAGTCGAGATTGCAAACGGCATCTGCATCACAGTAGATAAAGGCAGCGTCTTTGCCTCTCCGCAAGTAACTGCTTAATCAAGAAATGTTGAAGGCTGGGCGAAACTTCAAGCAATGGAAGGATAAGTTGTTCGGGAAGAAAAGCCACGAACTACTTATCTTTTGCTTCTTCCTTGCCGTTTCCTTCGGCTTCTGGCTCCTGCAAGCTCTCAACGAGACGCTCGAACGCGAGATGACAGTCAGGCTGGAGCTAGATAACGTGCCTTCCGATGTAGTCATCATCGACTCCCTACCCTCTTCGATTGGTGTCACGCTTCACGACAGAGGACTCATCCTGGCTCGCCAAAGCATCTCGAACCTCTTCCGTCCCAAACGCGTGAAGGTTGATTTCACAAAGTACGATACTGGGCAAAACGATGCCGAAGTCTATATCTCGTCAGCCGACATTCAACGCTTGATAAGACGAAATCTTGTGGTTTCGACGAAGATACAGGCAATCAGGCCCGACACTTTGCGCTTTTCCTACAATCACGGTCTCTCGAAATCCCTTCCCGTCAAGCTTGCTGGAACGGTCAAAGCATCGCGCCAATACTACATTCAGAGCATTCGTGTTGAGCCGGAATCAGTCAAAGTGTTTGCTCCGAAAGCAATCCTCGACACCATGCATGTCGTCTTTTCCGACGCTTTTGCACTAGAAGAACTGCAAGAGCCAGGAAGTTATAAGATTGCTCTTCACAAGCAAAAACTCGTGAAATACGAGCCTGAGCAAGTCAACATCATAGTCAAAGTCGGTTATTACACCGATAAGACAATCCAGGTTCCCGTCATCGGGCTGAACTTCCCGGCTGAAAAGAAACTTCGGACATTCCCTGCACAGGTCAACGTTACCTTCAGTGTGGAGTCTGGTCGCTACAATAAAGTCAAACCAGAAGACTTTGTTGTCGCCACGACTTATGAAGAGTTGTTGCAGAACACGGAAAGCAGCAAGCTCTCCCTACACCTGAAGACTTTGCCGGCAGGCGTCTCGAACGTCAGGATTTCGCCTGCTGAAGTGGATTATCTCATCGAGCAGGTTTCAGAGGAAGTCGATAACTAATAAGTGTAATTGGGACGTTGAAAACAATCGGCATTACAGGCGGCATCGGTAGCGGAAAGAGCTATGTCTCCGCACTACTACAGCGAGAGTTCGGCATTCCCGTATATGACTGCGACAAGGAGGCTAAAATGCTGACCGTCGAAAGCGAGGAGATTCGCCAGAAACTCATTGAACTTGTTGGCCCTGAGGTCTTTGACGGAGAGACTCTCAACAAGCGACGGCTTGCCGATTACCTCTTTTCCGACCCTGAGAATGCAAGTCGAGTCAATGCCATTATCCATCCTGCCGTCCTGAAAGACTTCAGACTTTGGGCGGAGAAGCAGAAGCCGAAGAAGATGGTTGCCCTTGAGAGCGCCATCCTTTTCGAAAGCGGATTCAATGCCTTCGTTGATAAAGTCCTCTTTGTTGATGCGCCAGAAGAAGTCCGCCTCCAAAGAGCGATGCGTCGCGACTCGGCAAAAAAGGAACAAATAAAAGCAAGGATGAAGATGCAACAGCCTGAAATACATCGAGCTCAAGCCGATTACATCATCAACAACTTCAAGGCTGACAACACAAGATTACTGGAACAATTGACGAATATAATACATAAACTATCATGCTCGAAACAATCTTAGCAATCTCCGGAAAACCCGGACTCTACAAACTTGTCTCGCGAGGCAATCGCAGTCTCATCATCGAGACGCTCGACGCACAGAAGAAACGTATGCCTGCATTTGCAGCAGACAAAATCATTTCACTGGCCGACATCGCAATGTACACCGACGAAAAGGAAGTTCCATTGAGGGTTGTCCTGAACAACATCAAGAAGAAGGAAGGCGGAAAAGCCACTCAAATCGACTATCGCAAGGCTTCGAAAGAGGAGCTTTATGCTTATCTCGCTGAGGTTTTGCCCAACTGCGACCGCGACCGCATCTACCCTTCCGACATCAAGAAGCTCGTTCAGTGGTACAATATCCTCATCGAGAACGGACTTGACGACTTCGATGAAACCCTCAAGGAAACAGAGGGAAACAACATCGAGGACAGGAAGGTTTGAAAACACTCCACAGCTAAATGCAAAACTAGGCACGTCTAGTTGCCCAACTAGGCACGTCTAGTTTGCCAATTAGGCACGTCTAGTTTACGAATTAGGCGTGCCTAGTTTTTTCTCAAGCAAAACGACGTTCTCAACATGCTGCGTGTGCGGGAACATATCAACCGGCTGAACCCGCTTCACTTCATAGTTTGCGGAGAGCAACTGAAGGTCGCGAGCCTGAGTGGCAGGGTTGCAGCTCACATAGACGATGCGCTCTGGGTCGGCAAAGAGGATGGTGTCGATGACGTCCTGATGCATTCCAGCTCTTGGCGGATCGGTAATGATGATGTCAGGCTTGCCGTGCTTCGCGATGAAATCATGGTTGAGAATGTCCTTCATGTCGCCTGCGAAGAACTCGGTGTTCTCGATGCCATTTATCTGGGAATTCACCTTTGCATCCTCGATGGCCTCAGGCACATACTCGATGCCGATAACCTTACGGGCCTTGCTTGCGACGAAGTTTGCGATAGTTCCCGTGCCTGTGTAGAGGTCGTAAACGAGAGGTCCCCTCTCCGCTCCCCCTTTGGGGGAGTACCCATCAAAGGCGAAAGTACGCGCTACCTTATATAATATATAGGCTTGTTCCGTGTTGGTTTGGTAGAAACTCTTTGGACCGACCTTGAACTTCAAACCTTCCATCTCGAGGAAGATGTGGTCGGTGCCGCTGAAGAGCTGCACATCGAGGTCGCCAATGGTATCGTTAAACTTCTCGTTGTTCACCCAAAGCAGGCTCGACACCTCTGGGAAGCTTTCGTGCATCCAAGCCAGCATGTCAAGAGCCTGCGCTTTGAGTTGTTCGGAAGAAAGCGTGTCGAAAGGCACGAAGCAGAATTGCATCAAGACCATCAGCTCGCCTGTATTGGAGAGACGAATCATCATGTTTCGCAGCAAACCTCGATGCTCGCGAGCATTGAAGAAGGTGAGGCCGTGCTCGTAGGCATACTCCTGAGCCCCGTTGCGAAGGCGATTATTGACATCCTCCATGAGTCGGCACTCGCGAATGGGCAGTATCTTGTCGAACGCTCCTGATGTATGGAAGCCGACTGCCCCAGGTTGTTCGAACTTCTTGCCCGACTTGATCTCCTCTTCGGTCAGCCAAATCTTGTCAGCAAACCCGAATTCCAGTTTGTTTCGATAGCACGTGGTTTTCTCCGAGCCGAGGATTGGGGAGCATTCCGGCAAAGGAATCTTGCCGATGCGCTCCAGGTTGTCCATCACTTGCTTCTGTTTATAGCGCAACTGCTCCTCGTAAGGAAGTATCTGCCACTTGCATCCGCCGCACACACCAAAGTGCGGGCAGAAAGGCTCTGCCCTGCAATCGCTCTTCTTATGAATCTTCGTGCAAACCGCTTCGGCATAGTGATGCTTCTTGCGAATGACACGAAGATCGACCACATCGCCAGGCACGACATACGGCACGAAGACCACCATGTCGTCAATCCTCACGAGAGCCTTCCCTTCGGCAGCAACATCTTGTATCTCGACCTCGCCCCAAACGGGCAATTCTTTCTTTTTCCTCGACATATTTAACCTTGTTTCGAATGTTTTCGGATGCAAATTTATGCATTTTCTTATAATTTTCCACGTTTTCTTTGGGTTAATGAAGAAAAAAGATTACTTTTGCAAACTTGTAAATCATTTAACACAAAGATATATAACATT
>JAFYYO010000039.1 GCA_017557475.1 Bacteroidaceae bacterium | reverse complement strand
CTTCCGCCGTCGCAGCATCATCAGCCCAGGTTGTGTAGGCTTCGTAGGCGGTTTCGGACTCGACAGCTACCGCCTTGCCATCGAGGCACTGATAGATAACACGGCTCAGGCAAAAGCCGAGTAAATGACCCTCGACGAGTACATCCTTCAGCATATCGATGCTGAGGGCGACTATCTGCATGCCCTTTGGCGCGATACCCAGCTGCGTCTTTCCTATGGACAGATGGCGAGCGGGCATCTGCAAGGGCGTGTGCTGAAGATGCTCATCGAGATGGCAAAGCCGCAGAAGGTGCTCGAGTTGGGTACTTTCAGCGGCTATGCTACTTTATGTATGGCAGAAGGTCTGCAAGAAGGGGCAGAGATTCATACCTTCGAGGTGTTCGACGAGAACGAAGACTTCCTGCGAAAATGGTTCGAGGGAAGTGCCTACAAAGACAAGATAACCCTTCACATCGGCGATGCCCTGCAGCTTGTTCCGCAGATGAAGGAGCGCTGGGACTTCGCCTTTATTGATGCCGATAAGCGCGAATACGTGGATTATTACGAGATGCTCCTGCCCTTGATGAATCCTGGAGGCTTTATCGTTGCCGACAATACCTTGTGGTATGGGCATGTTTTGGAGGAAGCGAGGGAGAGCGACATGCAGACAAAAGGCGTTCAGGCCTTCAATGATTTGGTCGCTTCGGATGCCAGAGTGGAGAAGGTAATACTTCCTCTGAGGGATGGACTCACGATAATCCGAGTCGTTAATCCTGAGAACTGAGGACTTTTCGGACGGAATGTTCGTTCCGACAGATTGTTATGCCTCTTGACGGACCTGCAATCTCTTGCCCGGCAAGGTTGTAGTACTTGGTCTCCAAGCACGTTTGCAGGGGAACTTTAATTGCGTCTGCAGCCTCGAGGTCGGCATAGAACTCAATCTCTTGGCTGGGCAAAATGCAATCGCTGACGACCTTAATGTTGCTGCCATCCGTTTCAGGAACGGCATTTATCGTGACCTCAAGCGTTTTCCCAGGCAGGAGTCCTTTCAAAGTTTGCTCGGAGCGAACGTCGCCGATGGCAAAGAAAGCGTCGCGATAGAGTGGGGCAATGCCCTCGTTTGTCACAAGAAGACGAGTGCTTTGACCGTCTGTCTGACATTCCTTGACTGCCAATCTGTAGCCAGTTGCCATCGAGGCTTCGCGGAAACGACTGGCTGTGCCATAAGTGCTACCTGGTGCATCGTTGGCAATCATAAAGGTGATGTGGTACTTGGAGGCAGCCTCTTCCCAAGTGTGACCATACATACCAGCCGGATTCAGAAAGTTCTTCTGGTCGCTGCTCTTGTAGTAACTGATTTCCCCACCACAGACTCCTCTCCTCCATCGCGAGCCTTTTCCGATGGCGTTCCACAGGCTTTCGTTCCATCCACTGCCGTCTGCAATCTCATGTCCCTCGTGCATGAAGGAGTCGTCGAAGAGTCCGAACCGCATAGATGTCATGGTGGATGTGGTTGCGATGGGTGAGTAGTAGTCGTCTCCAGCGTCGATGGAGACCAGCCAAGGCAGGCCGTCCATCACACTGTTCAAGTGCCTGAAGAACTTCTTCTGATAGTCTTTCGAGGGGAAGTTCGTGCCAAGTTCGAGCTGTGTGCCGTAGATGTGATACTCCGACCAATGCCCGAAGCCCACCTCAAGGAAGGCGATGCGAGGGTCGTGGGCATATCTTTCGGCAAAGTCGGTGTAGAATTGGAGGGTGAATCGCTGCAGTTCTTCGTTGCTCCAATCAGCATAATAGGTCGGTCCGTCACCTCCAGGATTGGCGGAATACGTCTCATGGTAGTCGTCTCGAGCTTTGATGTAAGCCGGCACAGCAGTCGTACCTTTCTGCCCATCCACGTCTTTGCCTGAAGGATACTCATATCTGAAGCGAACCACAAGCTGATGATTGCGGCTTTTCACTTGGTTAAGAAGGACATCGAAGTTGCTCCAATCATACTGAATCGTGCCGTCTTCGAGGCAACCAGTCACGACTTTGCAGGGCAGACAATAGGCAAACTCGAGCTGGATGCTCTTTCCATAAGTCGCATTCTTGCTTTTTGCTTGTTCAGGCCAAAGCACCAAACCCGTCATCGGTTGCGGATGCGTAATCTCTCGATGCAGACTGACATCATGCCATTCCTGTGCCGAGATAGGTGAGAAGGAAGTTGTAAAGGGCAAGAGGAGCATTGCCAGGCAAAGCCCAATCAACTGTTTTTTCATGCTTTTCCCGTTTATTTTACTTCCGGTACCTTCTCTACTTTGATTGGAGGAACGCCGTAAAGAAGCCTTACCTTGTCGATGGGTTCCTTCTCGACCTGAACTGGCGGAGGACCATAAAGTACGAGTGTCCCGTCTCCTTGCTGTGCTTTCTTTGATGACTTGCAGGCTGCGAAGCCCAACAAAGTGATTAATGAGCCTAATAGCAGCTGCCAAACTGAACGAATCTTCTTAGCCATTTCTTATTCTTTTATTGTCTTATTTTCTCAATTTCCCATTCTCTTCATGTGGCAGAGCAACAGTTTGCCGTCGTTGTCGCGCAGATGCATTCCGCCGCCTTCGCAGTAACGCCAGAACTTACAGCCTTTGCAATCGTCGGTCTTCATCCAGTTGTGATTGCGATGAGGCTGGAAACGATGCTCCCAGACATCCATGAAGTCGTCCTCGTAGATGTTTCCTTGCCTGTAATTTGACCTGATGCTTGTACAAGCACTAATGCTTCCATCGACGAGCACAGAAGCCACCGTGATGCCAGCTGTGCAGCGAAACATCCAATCGCGAACGTCTCCTTCGTAAGCCCCAAGGAAGCCTTCGCATCCATAGGAAGTGTGAATCTGGCCCTCTTTTCTTGTCTTGCGAATGAACTCGAGCAAGCCTTTTAGTTGTTCTCCCGAGATTTGCAGGTCCTTATCCTGAGCCCCTCTGCCAACAGGAAAGATGGTTGCGAGTCGCCAATCCGTAACGCCTTTGTCGATGAGGAAGTCCCGAAGCTGCGGCAAAGTGTCGTAATTGTGCTGATGCACGCAAGTCATTATGTCATAGACAATTGTCTGGTCGGCCACAAGCATGTCGATTGCCTGGCTTGCCATGCGGAAACAATCGGGATGGCGACGCAGCCAAGTGTGCTGCTCCTCGAGTCCGTCGAGGCTGACAGTCATGGAGCAGAGGCCTGCGTCCTTCAGTTTTTGGAACATCTCAGGCGTGAGATAGAGCCCGTTCGTCACCATTCCCCAGGGGAAACCGCGTGATGAGATGCCTTGAGCACACTCCACAACGTCCTCTCTCACCAAGGGTTCTCCGCCTCCGAGGATAACGAAGACCTCGCCTGGATTGCGCTTTGTGGCAATATCATCCAGCACTCGGAAGAAGTCTTCCTTGGGCATATCGGGCGTCGTGGCAGATTGTCGGCAATCACTTCCGCAGTGGCGGCAATGGATATTGCAGCGCACAGTACTCTCCCAAAACACCTGCCTGAGCGGATGTTCCTGCTTGAGGCTCTTGTTCAAGAGTCGAGAGGCTTCAAGAGCTAAAGTCCTTCTTATGCCTAATTTCTCGCCTTTCATGTCGCAAAAATACGAAAAAACTATGAACTAATCACTATGCTTTATGAACTTTTTAACGTTCTTT
>JAFYYO010000336.1 GCA_017557475.1 Bacteroidaceae bacterium | reverse complement strand
TTGAAAAAGATATTTGACAGATACGATAAGGCGTTGCTGCAAGACCTTCCAAGAGCCAACTTCCCTGGGCACATCGAGGTGATTGTCAGCGAGCGTGAGGCACAGAAGGCTGTGGATTTCCTCATGAAACAACCGCTGCTGGGGATCGACACAGAGACAAAGCCCTCGTTCAAGGTGGGCAGGATGAACCAAGTAGCCTTGCTGCAAGTGTGCAGCGGAGGCCTCTGCTTCCTCTTCAGGCTCAACAGGATAGACTTGCCTCAGTGCATCATTAAGTTGCTGGAAGACAGGAGGGTGACAAAGATAGGGCTTTCCTGGCATGATGACCTCAGGGCTCTGAACCAGCGCAAGAAGTTCAAGGCAGGCACTTTCATCGACCTGCAGGACATAGCAAAGGAGATGGGCATCGTGGACATCAGCCTTCAGAAGCTCTACGCCAACATCTTCGGGGAGAAGATAAGCAAGGGGCAACAGCTCTCAAACTGGGAAGCAGACAGCCTGACAGAGGCTCAGAAGCTCTATGCAGCCACAGATGCGTGGGCTTGCATCCAGCTCTACAACGAGATGATGAAGATGAAGAAAGAAGGGTTTGAGTTAATGACAACAGACATATAATGTTCTCCCCCTCGGGGGAGATAGAAGGGGGCCATTATGGAAAAAACAATAATACTTCGCAAGGGTAAGGAAGAAAGCCTGGGACGCTTTCATCCATGGGTGTTCAGTGGTGCCATACATCACACTGAAGGCGGCAAGCTGGAGGAAGGTGACCTCGTGGAAGTGCTGGCTTCTGATGGGCGCTTCCTTGCCATAGGACATTGGCAGATTGGTAGCATAGCAGTTCGCGTGCTTACCTTCAAGCGTCAGCCTATCAATCAGGCTTTCTGGCAAAAACGTCTTGCTGCAGCACTTGATGTGCGCAGGACTATTGGCGTAGCTGGAAGAGAGGATAATGACATCTATCGCCTCGTGCATGGCGAGGGAGACAATCTGCCTGGGCTTGTAATTGACATCTATGGCTCCACAGCTGTCATGCAGGCTCACAGCGTAGGTATGCACATCTGCCGAAACGAGCTTGCACAGGCGCTTCGGGAAGTGATGGGAGAGAGCCTCAAAGCTATCTACTACAAGAGTGAGACCACGCTTCCCTTCAAGGCTCAGCTCGGACAGGAAAACGGTTTCCTCTGGGGAGAAAGCAATGATGATGTGGCCAGGGAGAATGGTCTGGCTTTCCATATTGACTGGCTCAAAGGTCAGAAGACAGGCTTCTTTGTGGACCAACGAGACAATCGCTCACTTGTGGAACACTACTCCAAGGGACGCAAGGTGCTCAACATGTTCTGCTACACAGGAGGCTTCAGCGTCTATGCCATGAGAGGTGGGGCAGAGCTTGTGCATTCTGTGGACAGCAGCGCAAAAGCAGTCGAGCTTGTGGATGCCAATGTAGAACTGAACTTCCCAGGTGACAATCGGCATGAAGCCTTTGCAGAAGATGCCTTCAAGTTCATGGAAAAGCCCCCCTCCAGCTTTTGCCCTCCGTCGAGCAAAGCTCTCCCCAATTGCTCCGCTACCAACGGGCAATTGCCCGTGAAGGGGGAGGGCTATGACCTCATCATCCTTGACCCGCCTGCTTTTGCCAAGCATAAAGATGCGCTCCATAATGCTCTGCGAGGCTATACTAAGCTGAATGCCAAGGCTTTCGAGATGATACAGCCAGGAGGCATCCTCTTCACCTTCAGCTGCTCACAAGCCGTCAACAAAGACCAGTTCCGCACAGCAGTCTTTACTGCAGCAGCCATAGCAAAGCGAAAGGTTCGCATCCTGCATCAATTGCATCAGCCTGCAGACCATCCCATCAACATCTATCATCCTGAAGGCGAGTACCTGAAAGGGCTTGTGCTTTGGGTGGAATAGCCCCCTTCTAACTCCTTTAGGGTGAACGATGAACTATGAATTATGAACTATGAACTAATAAAGCTATGAGTTTAAAATTCCGTCTTACATTACTCAACTTCATTGAGTTTGCCGTTTGGGGAGCCTACCTGACTTCCATGGGCACTTATCTTGCTGGTGTAAGCTTGGGTTCCCACATCGGTTGGTTCTATTCTGTGCAAGGCATCGTGAGCATCTTCATGCCAGCACTAATGGGTATTCTGGCAGACCGCTGGATAGAAGGACAACGTGTGCTGAGCCTTTGCCACGCATTAGCAGGCCTCTTCATGATAGCTGCTTCGTGGTATGGCTATCAGGCAGGCAGCAATCCCAACTTCAGCACGCTCTTCTCGCTCTACACCCTCTCTGTAGCCTTCTTCATGCCCACCATAGCTCTCAGCTACTCTGTGGCTTATTCGGCACTGGAGAAAGCAGGCTTGGACACAGTAAAAGCCTTCCCTCCAATCCGAGTCTGGGGTACTGTAGGCTTCATTGTGACGATGTGGATTGTTGACCTGACAGGCCTTCAGCCAACTCCAGGACAATGGATGGTGAGTGGCTGTCTGAGTCTTGTGATGGCAGCTTATTCGCTGACTATGCCCCGCATGCCTATCAACAAAGATGAGAGTCAACAAAAGACTCTGTTTGAAGCACTTGGCCTCAATGCATTCAAACTCTTCTTGAACCCTCGTATAGCAGTCTTCCTGGTGTTTGCCATGCTGCTTGGTTTCTGCCTGCAAATCTCCAACGGATACGCCAATCCCTTCATCACAAGCTTTGGAAGCATAGCAGAGTACCAGTCCACCTTTGGCGTTCAGCATGCCAACATACTCATCTCGCTCTCTCAAGTCAGCGAGACGCTCTGCATCCTGCTCATTCCCTTCTTCCTCTCACGCTTTGGCATCAAGAAAGTAGTGCTGATAGCTCTGCTGGGATGGGTGCTCAGGTTTGCTTTCTTCGGCTTAGGAAATCCAGGCAGCGGTGTATGGCTCTTCCTGCTTTCAATGGTAGTGTATGGCGTAGCATTTGACTTCTTCAACATCTCAGGCTCGCTCTTTGTCAATCAGGTGACAGACGAATCCATCAGAAGTAGTGCTCAAGGACTCTTCATGATGATGACAAACGGCTTGGGAGCATTCATTGGAACGCTTGTTGCTCAAGCAGTTATCAACCATTATGTCTTCACTCCTCAGGCTTCAGGAGCAAGCGGAACAGAGGTTGTAGCAGGATGGCAGACGAGCTGGTTCATCTTTGCTGCCTACGCACTTGTAGTAGCAATACTCTTTGCGATATTCTTCCGTTACAAACACGTTAGAGAAAAGTAGATGAAAGAAGAGCGTTTCTTTTATGACCCGCTGATTAATGGGGAGTTACCAAGCGAGGAAGCTCACCATGCAGTAAAGGTGCTTCGGCTTGGCGTGGGTGATGAAATCAGGCTCATGGATGGCAAAGGTTCCTTCTATCGGGCAGCTATCACGGCAGCCACAGGTCATCGTTGCCTCTATCAAATCGTGGAGCAAGAGCCTCAGGAACCTGCTTGGGAAGGGCATTTGCACTTAGCTATGGCTCCCACAAAGCTGATGGACAGAGTGGAGTGGTTTGCAGAAAAAGCCACAGAGATAGGCTTTGACGAGCTAACCTTCCTTGATTGCCAGTTCAGTGAAAGGCGAGTGGTAAAAGA
>JAFYYO010000335.1 GCA_017557475.1 Bacteroidaceae bacterium | reverse complement strand
GGAAACATGCTTACCCGGAATGCCCGTTCATTCAACTGACTACCCTGGACGAGAACAGGGATGCTAAACAGGTAACACCTGATGCGCCTCCTAATGATGATTAGGGGGCGTTTTGCATCTCTGTTCTCTGCTGACAGCTACGCATTCTCTCCTCTTCCTTCTTACTTCTTCCATCTTACATCTGCTTTTGTCATCGTCTCTCCATTCTTCCAGCTCCACGACAATCTTTTATTTACTTTTTCCTCACAAAGGTAGCTCGGCGGCTCCAGTCAAGGGTTTCCAGATATTTTTCTAAAGAAAGATGATTCCCTTCGGGTTCGTCTGTCACGACTCGGCAAAGCTCAAACAAGTTTGGCTCTGCTCTCACTGCTCCATCCGTTCCCTTCGGCGTCGGAGCTGCCACTTTCTTTGAATAATAGCCGGACATCCTCCCTTGACAACAGGGCCTTTCCCCGTTGACGCTCTTCGTTGTTCGTAAAAAATAAATAAGATTTATGTTTCACTTACAAAATTACAAAACAATGAAAGCAAATGTTCAGATTTCCGCAGTGAAGAAAGAGTTCAAGAATGGTCAGCAGGGCTGGCAGGTGTTTGTCGAAGGCATGGAGGGTAAGCTCCGCTGTGAAATGAATTTTCGCGATGCACTTCGTGCAATTCGGTACAGTTTCCTTCTCGCTAAGAAGTTGAATCTCCGAATCAATGAAGTTCAGCTTGCAGCCCTTTCGCTCGATTACAAGCAGAGCAAGTCAGCTGTCGAGCAGGCACAGGTCGCAGAGGTGGCTACAGAGGTAGCGCAGGAAGTGGCCGCTGAAGCAGAACAAGGTGAGCCTTCCGATGAAAAGTCGGAGGCTCCTGAAGAGGTGGCTCTTAGTGATTCGCCTATCTTCAAGCAGTTCTGCGATTTGAAGAAGAAGCATCCTGATGCACTTCTGTTGTTCCGTTGCGGAGATTCATACAAGTGTTATGAAGAAGATGCTATTAAAGCCGCTGAGATTCTTCGTCTTACGGACATCGTCGAAGAAGACAAAATCACTATCGCTAGCTTCCCGTACCACGCTCTCGATACTTACCTTCCTCGCTTGATTCGTGCTGGACACAGAATAGCCATCTGTGATCAGCTCGAAGCTCCGAAGCCTAAGAAGCAAGCGCAAATGGAGTTGTTCACCAATGCGTGAACAATTCCTTTTTCTCTGCTAACTCACGGCTCGCCCGTGAGTTTTTTTTGTGCTTGGCTTTGTGGTTTCAATATTTTGTCGTACCTTTGCAGCAGCATCAAGAGCAGGAGCCTTAGGCTCACTCACCAACCGAGCATAGGATGCCACGGTGGTCAAGGTACGATGCGGAAGATATTTATTCACTTCAAAATTATCCTAAACATGGAAACAAATCGTATCAATCAAGATTTCCCGGCCAGGTTTCTGACTGCATCAATCCAAGAATTAGTAGAGTATTTTAACAGCTCCGTAAACAACCACGGATGGACTTCCATGCGTGCTGTTTACGACCAGCTTCTTATACATGAGTTCATGCGGCGAGGCATTGATGTGTCTGCCGTGCACCAAGGCAAGACAACAAACTTCACACGTACTGTCGCTTTTGATGAGGAGAATAATAAATTGGTGATTGCTGAACCGAAGGTCGACGACCAAAAGGGAAGTCAAGGGAAGTAGCCCTTCTGCTTATCACAGCATCTAAAGCCTTTTCCTGTCGTCTGCTCTTGACGGGAAAGGGCTTTTTCTTGCTGCATCCTCTTTCATGTCGCTATGATTTAGGCGCATTGTCCTTCTTTTCTTGTCTGTGAGGGCCGGTAGCGCCTCTGCTCCGCCTCTATTCCCTCTTCTGCTCGGACTTCCTGCCCCGAGCGCGATGCTCTGTTCCGCTCCTGTGCTGCCATTTCATCCGTGCTGGACTCACTATGCTTTCCTTTGTTCACTCAGGCGATTAACGAGATACTGAGCACATCCCTATGCCACTGCTTGGTAGGATTTCCATTGCATCCGGCCATAGCGTCATCCCTTCAAGTGCGCCTACTTCTACCGCTCATTCTCTTTATGCCTTGCTTTCCTCCTTCGGCATGTCTGATTCGCCACTGCTCGGAATGACATCGCTCCTTCTCGCTTGTACTCTATTCTCTAACCCTTAATCTCTTTTCCCATTTGTGTCCACGCCCATAAGGTAAGGAGAGAAACATTCCCCGCCC
The DNA here is from genome assembly GCA_017557475.1 of Bacteroidaceae bacterium. Next base: position 1,358 of record JAFYYO010000335.1, on the reverse strand, counting down.
TTTTGCTCATTCCCTTTCTCCGCTCCACTGCTGGCATATTGCTTCACCTCCATCACTCTTTATCGTCTCTCTCCAGCCCACTTGTTGCTACTCTCTGTGCAGCATGATTCTATGTTCATACCCATCTGCCTTTCTTCGGCTGCTGCCTCTGTGGGCTTGCTCTGTCTGTCATGCTCAATCTTTTTCATTCTCTCATTCTTTCATTGCTTCATTCTTCTAATGCTCATGCACTTTCGCTTACCTGTGCCGCTCTCTGCCTGCTTTGTCTCGTAAGTACATTTGTTTATTAGGTCATACTGCTGCCTTCGCCTCATTTTTACTTTGCAAAGGTAGCCAAGCCCGTGCCCTGCAAGTACCATTCATCCTTCATTATTAGCGCACTTTTTTCAAAATCTTTTGGGACAAGCCTCAAAACATTTGCTTTGCCCTCTCGGTGAAATAAGTCCTCAATTCCTTGCATCTGCGCACTTTCCACTTTCGGCTCTCGTATTGCACGTAAAAATTAGAGGCTCTTGGCCTACAGTATTAACATTTTAATAAACAAAATTATGAGTACTAACAAGACAAGAAAAGCGCAGGCTAAGAAGGCTGGCGCAGGTGCTAACAGCGAAAGCGCACAAGAAAGAGCATTGAATCTCTTCGCGGACATGATGATCGAGAAGATTGAGTCTATCATGACAGATTGGAGCAAGCCTTGGTTCACAGAGGGCATCGCTTCCTGGCCGAAGAATCTTTCTGGCAGATGCTACAATGGTATGAACAGCCTCATGCTTCTGATGCACTGTGAGAAGCAAGGGTACAAGTACCCGGTGTTCTGTACTTTCGACAGAGTGATGGGTCTCAATTACAACAAGACATCGGTGGGCAATGTGCCTGCAGTGGATGCCGAGGGGAATAAGCGCCCGATGGTGTCGGTCAACAAGGGCGAGAAGAGTTTCCCTGTCTTCCTTACCTGCTTTACGGTCGTCAATAAGGACACGAATGAGAAGATTAAGTACGAGGAGTACAAACAGATGCCTGAAAGCGAGAGGGAGCATTACAATGTCTATCCGAGCACAGTGGTTTACAATGTTTTCAACATCGATCAGACAAACATGAAGGAGGCAAGGCCGGAGATTTACGAGAAAATCATCCTGGAGAATGGCGGCAAGAAGCAGGAGCACAAGGGAGAAATGTTCCATTTCGATGCTATGGACAAGATGATAGAAGAAAATCGTTGGATTTGTCCTATCAAGCAGCTGCATGGGGATAGTGCTTTCTACAGCATCTCCAAGAAGTTAATCGTGCTTCCAGAGTTCTCGCAGTTCAAGGATGGTGAGTCGTTCTACGGCACGGCATTCCATGAAATGGCTCACAGC
>JAFYYO010000334.1 GCA_017557475.1 Bacteroidaceae bacterium | reverse complement strand
GCTCCTATCGACGAGAATCAAATCAAGATAGCTTGGAACAATTACACCGACGAATGGGACAATCAGTTTCCCGATGGTGAGACTTATTCCCTTATCTATCCCGAGGTTTCGATTCCCTACACTGCTTACTATGCTCCCGTCGTCGTTCAACGCAGCGGCACAGATACGGAACTTTCTGAAGAAGAGTATGACAACGAGATTGGTGTCTTGCTTGAATCCACTATCGGTATTTATGGAACGGGACTCACCGATGCTATTCCCGACGAAGACATCACGGCTCAATGGAAAGCGGAAAGTGAGTATTTCAAGAGTATTGGTCGGACTGATGCGCTGAATCCTGCTATGTGGAACAGCGCTTCTGATACGTGGAACAGCTACTACAGCAATGCTCTTCAAGGCGATGGCACGAAGTATGTTCGCCGCTATACTTATGCCCTTTCACGAGGTCCTCTGCTTGATGCGGCTGGCGCTAACGCCATCTGGAACATAACGAATGTGACGCGCTCAGACCGTCGATACCATTACCTCGACCTTGCCGGCAAGTATTATGCCACGAAGGCTTCTGCGGATGCCGATGTTCAGGCAGGCTTCGAGGAGTATATCAACCGCATAGATCCTGACCATGCTCATTCCGAATGGCACACAGGCAACCTCGAGCAGGACATATATACCTATCTGACCAGCAAGTCGCTCGAGGCTGAGATGAGTGATGCGCAGTATAGAAACCTGATGGTTTGGCATCGAGGTCTCGCGGTTCCTGCGGCTCGAAATACTGCCACAGAGGATTTCAAGGAAGGCAAGCGACTCTTCTCACAAATAGGTTGTGCAGCCTGTCATCGTCCTTCTTGGCAGACAGGAGACGACCACATCCAGGACCCCGCCAAGTTCTTCCTTGCCGACAACGACATGCCGCGCTATCCCAATCAGAAGATCTGGCCCTATTCCGACTTTGTTCAGCACCGTCTTTGGATGAAGAACGACATTCGAACGGGCTGGTGTCGCACCACACCTCTCTGGGGACGAGGGTTGGCGACTAAGTGTGGAGGTGGAGTCGAAAGACTTCACGACTGTCGTGCTCGCAACGTCATTGAGGCTATTATGTGGCACGGATGCCGATGGGAAGGCGGCACAAGCGATGCCTACAACTCGGTTCTCCGCTTCCGCAACCTCAGCAAGAAAGAGCGCGACCAAGTCGTCTTCTTCATTGAATCCGTATGACGTCTGCACTCTTAAGTACAAATTATTGATTAGATTGCTTGGTATTGTATTCGCTTCTTCGTACCTTTGCACTGCATTTACGACTTGAAAGGAATGAAGAAGACACTTACAATACTCTTTGCACTCGTTTTGCTGAGTGCTTGCCGACAGGAGAAGAAGTTCTGCATCGAAGGTCAAATCAGCGGTGCTGACTCGTGCATGCTCTACTTGGAACACTTGACTTTGGGCGAAGGAACTGTGGCTATCGACAGTGTTCGGCTGAAGGAAGATGGTGCTTTCCATTTCGAGAAGGATGGCGTCGAGAGTCCCGAGTTCTATCGTCTCCGCATTGGTGGTCAAGGCATCAACCTCGCTATCGACAGCACGGAGTCGATTCGCATCAAGGCCGACCTGAAGAATCTGTCGTTCGGCTACGAAGTGGAGGGCAGCGGAACCTGTGACACCATCCGACTTCTCTGCCTGAAACTGGCCGACCTGGAGCGAGAAGTGCGCCGCATCTCCACTGATCGCAACTTCACCATCGAGGAACGGGACACTATGATAGAAGGGCTCGTCGATAAGTACAAAGCGGAGGTCAAGAAGGATTTTCTGTTCGGAAACTACGACAAAGCCTACAGTTACTACGCCTGTTTCCAGACGCTTGGCTCGAGCCTCATCTTTAATCCGATGCACGACAAGAGCGACCTGACCTGGATGCGCGCAGTTGCCAATGCCTGGAACGAAAAGTACACGCAGAGCCCACGCACCCAGAACCTCTGCAACATCATTCAGGAGGGCCGCAAGAATCAAGCCAAGCCGCGTCAGATTGTGCTCAACATCGACGGCGACAAAGTGCGAGAACTGGGCATCATCGACATGACTTTCCCCGACATCAACGGGCAGGAAAGGACGCTCAGCAGCCTCCGCGGCAACGTCGTTTTGCTCGATTTCACCGCGTTTTCCTTGGACGGAAGCACGGAAAGGACGCTCCTCTTGCGGGAACTTTACGGCAAGTATCACGACCGAGGATTCGAGATTTATCAGGTAAGCGTGGATGCCAACGAGCATCTCTGGAAGCAAAGATGCGAAGCACTGCCTTGGGTCAGCGTCTATTGCGAGGAAGGATTGGAGAGCGACATGCTCGAATTGTATTCCGTAGAACACCTGCCCTGCTATTTCCTCATCGACCGAAACTGCGACCTACAGGCCAGGCAGGAGGACATTCCCAATCTGGAAGAGGCAATCAGGACGTTGCTTTAGCTAACATACGCAGCCTCGTCTGAAAACACACCGTGGCTAGTTGGCAAATTAGACGTGGCTAATTGACAAACTAGACGTGCCTAGTTGGCAAACTAGACGTGCCTAGTTGAGGAACTAGGCACAGGTAGTAAAACAAGAAGGCAGCAGAGATACAATTTGCATCCCTGCTGCCTTCTGTTTTGCTTTATGGTTTCCGGCTTAAACTACTTCGCCATGATGCGTTCCTTTCGCTTTTCGCCGGTATTAATGTCCGTGCCGTAGACGTCCACATACTCGCACTTGGGATAAACCGACTGCTTCATCTGGGCAAACATCTTCTGCAGAACCATCTCGTGACCATTCTGCTTGACGATGCCTACCCACTTCCCTTTGTGCTTACAGATGCGTATCTTCAAGTCCTTGTATGCTGTCATGTGAACAACAGCCTCATTCTCGGTCGAACTGACGACCTTGATGCCGAAAGCAATCTTTTTCTCCAAATAAGAAGGCTCTCCTATCCTGGTTCCCTCGTCCAACACCCAATAGGACTTAAGCGGCTCCTTCTGGCAGAGATTGCCGCCTTTTAAGTTGATGTCATAGCAGACGTAGTTGGAGTTCGTGCTGCGTTCAAAGACGTAGATATGCTCCTTGGGTATCGTAATTGCAAAAAGCAATGAGCAGGATGCAAAGAACGAAAGAAATGCTATTAATACACGACTAAACATAGGACAAATACTATTAAATATATAATGTATAGGAATCAGAAGGAGAATGTCAAGTTGAAGCGGACACCGTTCTTCTTCGTTCCGGGATGCTCGAAGTAGTTAAGACGACGCACATAATCGACACCAAAGACCTTAAGGATGTTGCGAATGCCGACTGCCACCTCCATGTAAGGCCTGCTGCCATCAATGGCGTATGAGCCTTCGGGGAACTTATAGAGCATCTCATCGCTAGTGTTCAACAAAGGATTATTCTTGTCTGTAAGCGTACCCCAAACGCCTCGGAAAGCAAAGTACTCACGCAGTTTGAGCTTCTTGAAGAGCGGAATGCGATTGAAAAGCTTGCCGTTCATGTTCCACGCCAATGACCAGAAGACACGACGGTCCATGAAGAATTCCATGTTGTGAAGCATGTTGAGAGTGCCCTCCTGCTCTACATAAGAGATACACGTCGGCGGTGTGATGAGGAGCGGGAACGGCACCTTGTTCCATTGCATTGAGCCTGAGGCATAAAGGTCGATACGTCCCCAACTGCCCAACCACTGACGCTTGTAGATGCCCACCTCAGTCTGGTTGGAAGCATACTGGCCTCCAAGGATGCCTTTGAAGCAGATGGCATGGCGGATAGTGAACTCTGGTCGGTCCTTATTGATAGGCCAGCGGTCTTGTTTGGTATTGATGTAGGTCTGTCCAGGACAGAACTGTACGGCAGCATTCCACTCTGTGGTGCGCATACGGAAATCCTCCGTGTCGTCGCTGACATGAATGAGACGCAGGTCGCCGACAGGTTTGTTACTCTCCGCAACGACGTTCGTCGTAAAGTTCAGACCGTAATCCGTCTCCCATACAAAGCCGAGTCGCTGCTTGTTGTTCTTGTAAAGCATGTTGACCGTCTCGGTCTTGAAGTTGACGAAAAGGTTGTCCTTACTGTTCTTAAGGAACTTATCGGAGACAGACGTAACGTCGAGCGAACTCTCGAAGACAATCATTCGCTGCGGGAACTCGAAGTTCGAGTTCTTCTTCTTGTTGAAACAATAGCTGCCCTCGAAGCCGTAGTAGTTGCCTCCCGACTTGAATCCGTGAGTATAATAGCCGTAAAGGAAGAAGTGCTTATTGAAAGCACCCGTCGTCTTGCCACCGATACGTGTACGGAAACCATCGTAGAAGTTGGTCGAGAAGGTACTGATGACGGGTCCTATATCGAACTTGCTTGGCTTGCCTGCACGAGATGTCTCGATGTAGTTCTCAAAGAGCGTCTTGACCACAAGCAAGGGAATGCGCATGTTCTTCGACTTCGACATGGCCGTCATGAAGTCGCCCAGTCCACCCTCCTTCTGCGAAAGTTCGACGGCTCGATACTGATTCCAGAAGTCCTCGTCCTGGTTGCGCGAATCGGCCATGCGTTTCACCTTGGCCTGACCCTTGAATAGGTTCTTGTGCAAAGGCTCGAAGCTGTAGTCGGAAAGACGCGTGTTGCGCACCACCAAGAGGCTCTTGCCAAGCAATGTCATCTCGGCCCACATGTCATCGTTCGTCAGTGCCCACTCTTCGTTAGGCAACTGACTATACACTTGGTCAATGTGAAGCGAGCTGACGAAGTTGACATCACTCTTCTTCGGAATAGAGAGGTGACACTTCTTGACGTGCAAAGACGAGTCCTTCAAGATGTAGATGTCACCGCTGAAGCCGATGTCTTGCGGGTTGTTGGGCGTGAACGTCAAGTGGTAGCACGAGTCGCGATCCACAAGGACAGTATCGGTAATGTAGTACCTGTAGAACGCTGTCGCACCAGAAGCAATGGGACTCAGGAAGGGGAACTTCAAGAGCTTGACATATTGGTCGTAGATGTCAACGTCCTGAAAGACTTCCTTCAGCGTTGTATTTACCATTTCGCCCGTTGCAAAGAGCTGGTTCAAACCAGTGCTCTGCTCGCCTTGAATGATGTCTTTCTCCTGTTTCGGCTCTTTACGATAGATGTGTTGCGTGACCGTCTCATCAAGGGAGATGGGTACGACCATCTTGTTGTTGTACGGACTAAGCTCAGCCTGCTGCGTCCACTTCACCTTGCCTACATCCGTGCTGTCCAGTTCCTTGACCTTATAGTCGTTCAGGGCCATCGACAACTTCTGGTACTTGTTGTACATGTAGTAGTCATGGTTCTCGAGCTTGGTGTCCTTCTTGGCCTCGATGACACGCTTCATGAGCTCTATGGCAGGATTGTCCTTGCGGACGTAACGCTTCCTCTCTGCCTTGATGGTGACCTCCTGCAGAGCCTTCGTGTCGGGCTTAAGCTTAATGGTGAGTCGGCTGGGTGTAGCCTTTGTGATGTTCACCGACTCCTCCTTATAACCCATACAAGAGAAGACGAGCGTCGCACCATTGATGCGCGCAATGGAAAAGATGCCGTCCAAGTCGGCTATGGTAGAAGTCTTGCGATCCTTGTAACTGACGCCTGCCAGGGACAGACTGTCACCGGTGGAAGCATCCAGGATGAGACCGGTAATCTTCTGACCCAAGACATTCACACTGAATGCCAGAAGCAGGGCAAGGGTTGCAAAGAGTTTTCTTGTCATGTATTATTTGTTATCTTGCGATGTCTCGTGTAATCTTGCTACATGTTTCGAAGGCTGTCATGGTGACGCCCTCGATACCAGGCAGGATGATGCTCTGCCCCGTAAGCAAAAGGTTGGGAAGCGGCGAATTCACGGAGTGGAAACTGAGCATCGATGTGCGGCAATCTTTACGCATGCCGAAAGCTCCACCTTCAGGGCTTCCTAAATAGTCACGATAAGTAAGAGGTGTACTTGTATAACACTGCTCCACCATTTCGTGAAGGCTAGGAATGTATTGCTCAGCCAATGCTATGCACTGCTCGGTCTTGCTTTGGCAGAAGGCTTTATAGTCGTCGCCGCGATGTCCGACCCTTGTCTCTGACCAAGCCTGACATTCGTGCCAAGGCATAGGTGTGAGGAGGTCTATCTGTCTCAAACTGTCCGAGCTATCTTCGGGAACCCTTGCACTTATCATGACTCCCTTCACAGGGTTGTTCTCCTCCGTCATTGTCCAGACGTTTGGCTTGTCATAGACAAAGACATTATGTGCAAAGTAGCGCAACGCACCAGGCTTTATGCTGAGTTGTGCAGTGAACATGCCACAGGTATTCTCCGCCGTCTGCATCCTTCTGCGGAAGGCCTTGCGCACCGAAGGACACTCTTCAAGCAACCTGCAAAGCATAGCCGGATGGATGTCGGAGATGAAGTATTCCGCTTCGTAGGCCTGTCCATCAGCACAAGTAGCTTTTGTAATGTGTCCATCCTGCTCTGTCAGACGTGTCACTTTGCTGTTCGTCCGAACCTCGCCACCTGCCTCTTCGATGGTGTCAACAAGCTTTCTCACCAGCAGATTGCCGTCGCCTTTGAGCCGCCAACTGCTCTCGATGTAGCTGGAACAGGTGTGTGCGAAGTTAAAGAGAGGAAGCGACTCGCGTCGGAGTTCCGTCTTCATGGCGGCAGCACTGACTACGTTCAGGAGCAACTCGTCTGAGAATGTCTGGCAAAGGAAGTCGTATGCACAGACATCCATGTCTGCTGCTGTGATGTTCTGAAGCCTACTGACATAGCTTTGGAGCGCTTCTCGCTGATGCGGGAAGTCTTTTGCCAATCCCTCGACGAATGCTTCGTAGCCTTGGTGGAAGGCAAAGTGTCGACCTCCTATAATGACGTGGTCGAAGTCTTCGTCCATCCTTTGCCAAGGCAGGTCGAGCAGTCCGAGTTCCGCAAAGGCGTTGTGCATCGCTTGCCCAGCAGCAAGCCCGCCTACATAATGAAGTCCTGTATCGTAATGCAATCCGCCTCTGCGGAAGCTTTGCATGCAGCCACCTGGTTGATTGGAACCTTCGAGCACAAGCACCTTAAGCCCGCGTTTGGCGAGCAGAGCCCCGCACTCCAGTCCGCCCAGCCCACTGCCGATAATCAGGACATCGTGCATTTACTTCTGATGCTGCTCGATATAATCGTAGAGCTGAGCAAAGGTCTTGATGTTAGGAAGCTCAGCCTTAGAGATGAGCACGCCATACTTAGTCTGAACGATACCGATGAGGTCAACGAGGCTCAGGCTGTCGAGTTCGAGCGTCTGGTAGATGGGAGCATCAGGAGTGATAGCGCTCTCGTCGATTTCAAACTCTTCTGCCAATTCGGCATTGATCTCTGCAATGATTTCTTCTCTTGTCATATTCTATTGTTTTGGTTAGTAATAAATAATATCTAATAAGTTCTAAACATTCTTCACGATGAGGGTGGAGTTAGTTCCACCGAAGCCGAAGCTATTGGAGAGGAACATGTCGAAGTGTGTCTCCTTTGTTTCTGGCAGCACATTGATGCAGGCTGTTTCCTCGTCAGGCTTCTCAAAGTTGATGTTGCCAGCGATGAAGCCGTTCTTCATCATCAGGGTTGAATATATGATTTCGCTAGCTCCAGCCATCCACATCTCGTGTCCTGTTTGGCTCTTTGTAGAGGTAACGGGCACGGTGCGCTCGCCAAAGAGTTGAGCGATGGCTTGGGCTTCACGACGGTCACCTATGACTGTGCTGGTGGCGTGAGCGTTGATATAGCCAATCTGCTTCGGGTCGATGCCGCCGTTGCGAAGGCAGAGTTCGAGTGAACGAGCTGGGCCTGCGACGTTGGGTGTCGAGATGTGGTCGCCGTTGCCGGAGAAGCCCCAGCTTACTATCTCTGCTATGATGTTGGCACCACGCTTGACGGCATGTTCGTAGCTCTCAAGGATGACGGTTGCACCACCACCACTTGGAACGAGACCATCACGGCTTGCATCAAAGGGACGGCTGGCTTTCTCGGGCTCGTCTTCACGGATAGAGAAGGCTTGGATGCCGTCGAAGGAGGCGATGCCATACATATTATTCTCTTCTGCACCACCGCAAACCACGCAGTCCTGCAAGCCCTGAGATATGAGCAAAGCAGCCAGACCGATGCTCTGAGAACCTGATGCACAGGCTGCCGAAGCGGTGAGGTTGATGCCACGAAGCTTGAAGAGGCAGGCCAGATTCATAGTGATGTTGGAGTTCATGCTTTGGAAGATGGCACCGCTGCCGCAAGCCACTGTGCTGGTAGCCTGACGGAACTTGTCAAGGCTCTGCATCGTTGCTTCTGCTACGGAGTCGTTGCCATAGATGATGCCCACTTCATGTGTGTTAAGATAGTCTTCGTCGATGCCGGCCTGTTCGAGTGCCTGCTTGGTGGCAATATAGCCGTACTGTGCTTCCTCAGGCATAAAGTTGCGGAGGTTACGAGGGACGTAGGGCTTGAGGTCCACTTTGGGGACGTTGCCTACAAGTGCCGAACGGAAGCCGGCGTCCTTGCGTTCCTGGCTAAATATGATGCCACTCTTGCCTTGATAGAGTGCGTCGCGCACTTCGTCAAGGCTGGTTCCGATGCAGGACCAAATGCCCATGCCTGTTATTACTACTCTGTTTGCCATTATATCTTTTACGATTTAACTATTAACGATTTACGGTTGAATTTCTTTACTGAAGCATCTTCTGCGCTTGCAGAAAGTGGGGTTGAGCACCTTCCACTGCGAGAGGACCTTCATGTTGCTCTCGAGCATCGGTCCTGTCTCTGCGTTGTGGAATCCTATCTCATTGAAGATGGGAATGAGGTCGGCAAAGAGCAAGGCGTTGACTCCCAATGCTTGCCATTCGGGATGAACGGCGATGAGGAGTAGCTCCACCTCATCTTCGTGCTTGAACTTCAGTGCTCGCAGCAAGTGGAACCATCCCAAGGGGAACAGGCGTCCATGCGATTTCTGCAGGGCTCGCGAGAGATTGGGCATCGTGACACTGCAGGCGATGAGGTTGCCTTCATTGTCCTCCACCATCGGCAGCATCTTGAGGTCGAGCATACTGATGTATTCGTTGACGAAAGCATCTGCCTCTTCATCGGTATGAGGCGTATAGCCGAAGAGCTGCTTATAGGCTTCGTTGAGCAGATGGAATATCTTGCGTCCGTAGCCTTCCTTGTAGATGTCATCGTGCGTGAGCTTCTTTACCTTCAGTCCATACAGGTCGCTCACCAGCTTTGAAACGCGAGCAAAGCGTTCCGGCACTTCCGTAGGAACCTCCACCTTTACTTGTACCCAGTCCACTTCCTTCTTGAAGCCGAGCTTCTCCATGTGCTCAGGATAGTAAGCAGGGTTGTAGATGGTGATGGCGGAACCCATTTGGTCGAAGTCTTCGACGAGCATGCCTTCCTTATCGAAGTCGGAGATGCCGAGCGGGCCCTGTATGGAATCCATGCTCTTCTCTCTTCCCCAATCCTCGACAGCCTTGAGTAGAGCGGCGGAGACGTCTGTGTCGTCGATGAACTCAATCCATCCGAAGCGTACGCAATTGCCTTTCCAGATCTGGTTTGCCTTGTGGTTGATGATGCCCACGATGCGTCCAACAGGCTCTCCTTCCTCGCTGTAGGCGACGAAAGGCTTCACGTCGCAATGCCCGAGACCTGGGTTGTGATTGGGATTGAACCAGCCTCGCACGTCCTTTTCCAAGTCGGGCACATAGCATGAATTGCCTTTGTAGATCTTCCCTGGAAGTTCCACGAAGTCGGTCATCTGACGTTTAGTTTCGACAGCTTTTACGGTACACTTCATGCCTATATTATTATTGTACGTGCGCGCATAGTGCGCACTAATCGGCTGCAAAGGTACGATTTTTTATCCGGAAAAGCACTATTTTGGTTACTAAAAATGCTTCTTTGTTCCTTTTTTCGTGAGATAATAAGTGTTTTTGGTGGATAAGAGACGAGATAAAGGACACAAAAAAAGCAAACGCACTGCCTTGAGGGACACCTCTTTCTGGCAAGCGTTTGCTATGCTGTTGTGTTATGATCTCAAACTAGGCGTGGCTAGTTGGCAAACTAGACGTGCCTAATTCGCAAACTAGACGTGCCTAGTTGGGCAACTAGGCGTGGCTAGTTTTCTACTCCTCTGTCATCTCTTCGTCGACGGCCTTAATCTTCTGAGCAAGGAGATTGAGTTCTTCGCGAAGTTTCTCCACTTTCTTGTTCATGGCTTCGACAAGCGAATTGCCTTTCTTGCTGCCCGCATTGAGGAAACCAATGTTGTTTTCGTAGGTCTTGATTTCGGCCAGCATACGTTCGTAGGCACGCTGCATCTTCTGACGCTCGTCGCCAAGCGAACTGCCGGCACTCTCTATCTTTGACGCCAAGTTCTTGCGGAAGTTGTTGAGACGGCGCTGTGCCTGACTGACACCATAGGCATCGTAGATCTTGTCGCAAAGCGCACGATACTCCTTATACAGGGTCTCTTTGTCGCGGAAGGGCACGTGGCCGACTTCGCTCCACTGCTGCTGGAGTTCCTTAACCTTGGCGATGACGTTTTCTCCCTCAGTCTCAGCGAGTTGCTTGAGCTGATCGATGATGCCGAGCTTCTGCTCCTTATTGGCTTTTTCCTCGTTTCGAACATCAGCCGTAGCAGCCTGACGAGCCTCGAAGAAGTGGTCGCAAGCTGCTGTGAAGCGCTTCCAGAGGTCTTCGCTATACTTGCGAGGCACAGCTCCAATCTCTTTCCATTGCTTCTGCAGGTTGATGAGGACGTCGCCTGTAGAGCGCCATTCTGTGCTCTCCATCAGCGATTCGGCCTTCTCCACGAGTTCCTTCTTCTTGGCGAGGTTGGTGTTGAGTTCTTCCTTTATGCCTTTGAAGAAAGCGTTCTTCTTCTCGAAGAAGGCGTCGCAACCCTGGCGGAAGCGCTCGAAGATAGCGGTATTCATCTTCTGCGGAGCAAAGCCGATGGTCTTCCACTCTGCCTGCAGGTCCTTGATTTTCTGTGTTATACCATCCCAGTCGGCGAAGGTCTTGAGACCATCTGTCTCGAAGGCTTCGAGTTGTTCGCACAGTGCAGTCTTCTTCGCAAGGTTCTCTTCCTCGCGAGCCTTGATGGCATCGAAATATGCTTGATGTTTCTTGTTGATGACGGTAGAAGCCTCCTTGAACTTTGCCCACACGTCTTCGCGGATTTCCTTGGCAACGGGACCCGTCTCCTTCCACTCCTGATGGAGCGTCTGCAACTGGTTGAAAGCCTGCAGCACATCAGGATTCTCGGCAAGAGCCTCTGCCTGCTGGATGAGACGCATCTTGGTCTCGAGGTTCTTGCGGAAGTCGTAGTCGCGCAACTCATGACCGAGCTTCAGCAGATCATAGTACTGTTCTACGTAGAGTTGATAGTTCTTCCAAAGCTCCGTAGCACGCTCTGCCGGCACAGCCTTTATTTCCTTCCACTCGTTTTGAAGTGCCTTGAACTCGTCGAAGTTCTTGTTTGCTTCCTCAGGAGTAGAGGCTAATTGCTGGATGCGCTCAAGTATCTCGAGCTTGCGCTTCAGGTTGTCTTGCTTCTGTTTCTCCAGTGTTTCCTGGATGGCAGCACGGCGTTCGCGGATTGTTTGCATAGCTTCGCGGAAAACAGGCTCAGTCACATCGGGTTCGGGCATGAACTTGTCCTCTTCACCACCTGCTTCGACGAAAGCCTTGAAGGCTTCCTGAACTTCGGCGTTATGGAACTTGTAGAAGAGTTGCTTCAGCAGAGCCAGCTCTGTCTTGTCGCCTGCTTCGCCGCTTTGGGCGATTTCCTTTACTCGGGCAACGACTTCATCCTTTGTCTGGAAGGTTTGCTCGGCGACATGTTGTTCAGCCTCAGTAGCCTCAACTTCGCTTTCTGGTTCCTCTGCTTCGGGTTCCGCATTAGTCTGCTCTACCTCAGGCTCGGTCTGTTCAGCAACGGGTTCTGCCTGTTTCACTACGGGTTCTTCAACTTGCTCGTTAGTAATCTCAGAAGACTGCTCAAGGGCAGTAGTTTCTAGTTCGTCAGTCATAATTGTTTATTCTATTAAGGTATAGTGGACGCAAAATAAGCAAAAAAAGCTCTAACCTGCAAGGAAAGAGCTTCTTTTTTTATCTGTAATTTGAAAAAACAATGTTCAATGTTCAATGTTCAATGCTGAATGAAGGACTAAATCCACGTTTTCCGCTTGAAATACCACATAAACAAGACGGTCACTCCGATTGAGAGGAACATCGCTATAGGAAAGCCCCAAGTCCATTGCTCCATGCCGTTGACGAGGTTCATGCCGAAGAGACTGGCGATGAGCGTCGGGAACATCAAGATAATGCTAATACTTGTGAGCATCTTCATGACGGAGTTCATGTTGTTGTTAATCAGGTTGGCGTAGGTGTCCATCGTGGAGTCAAGGATGTTCGCATAGATGTTTGTGGTCTCGCGAGCCTGGCTCATCTCGATGCCTACGTCTTCTATCATGTCTGCGTCGAGCTCGTCGATGGGCAGTTTGAACTTGAGCTTCGAGAGCAGATTCTCGTTTCCTCTGATGGATGTGACGAAGTATGTGAGGCTGTCCTGCAAGCGGCTCAAGGCGATAAGGTCGGCATTGCTGATCTTGTGGTCGAGGTTCTGCTTTGCCTTATCTATGCGAGTACTGATCTGTTTCAGGCGCTTCAGATACCATACGGCACAACTGAGGAACAGACGGAATATCATATCCACGTTATCCACAAAGCCCAAACCGCGTTTCTGCTGATAGGAGACGAAGTCGATCATCATGTTTGTCTCGAAGTTGCAGACGGTGATGAGCACATCTCCTTTCATGATGATACCCAGAGGAATCGTGGTGAAGGGAGTTCTACTCTTAGTGTCCTTGACATAAGGAATACGCAGGATGATGAGCACCCAGCCTTCGTCGATGTCGTAACGGGCTCTCTCGTCCGTATCGGCAATATCGCTAATGTAGTAATCGGGAATCTTGAGGGTATCCTCCAGGAAGTTCACATCTTCCTGTGTTGGGCAGGTTACCTGCACCCAGCAGCCAGGCTGCCATTCTTCAATGGTACGCAGACCATTCGAAGTGTTCCAGTAAGTTCGCATCGTTTCGTTCCTCCTCTTGTTTCTTTTGGGGTACATGCACACAATCTTCAGGCTCCCTTTGGAGCGTGCATGGCGATGCAAACTCCGGAGCGCTAAGAATCGTAATTATCCGCGTGATAGTCGTCCATTGTTGTTATAGAATAGCTTTGATTTTGATGTTTGCGGGTGCAAAAGTACGAAGAAAAGACCAAAACGCAAAACAAAACGAGAGTTTTTTCTCGGAAAAAAGCGCTTTTGTTTTCAGGAGAGCTGGGAGCATCCAAAAACATAACACGTTATGATTGCAAACATAACACGTCTAGTTTGCCAATTAGGCACGTTATGATTGCCAACTAGGCACGTCTAGTTTGGCAATTAGCCACGCCTAGTTTGCCGACACTCCTGAAAGCGCTTTGGGAAAGGGCACAAAAAAACGAAAGCAATTCCATCACTTTCGTTTAATTAGGCTGTTGGGCTACCCGGACTCGAACCAGGAAAGGCAGGACCAGAATCTGCAGTGTTACCATTACACCATAGCCCAATTGCGCTGCAAAGGTACGTCTTTTTTGCAAACCAGCCAAATAATTTGCCAAAAAAAACTAATTTATTTTGCATTTTGCATGCTTCTTCGTATCTTTGCACACAATTAGAAATAATACATCTTTATATATATCGCGAATGAAGAAAAAGAAGAACGAGTTGGTAGAAGCTATTGTAGAAGGATTGCAGGATAAAAAGGGAAGAGACATCGTGGTGGCTGATCTCACGGGAATACCCGATGCTGTTTGTCACTATTTCGTCATCTGTTCAGGCGGCTCGCCTCAACAGGTGCAGGCTCTCGCCCATTCTGTGGGAGACACATGCCGAGAAAAGGTAGCTGCCAAGCCCATCGCCGTCAGCGGACTTCACAACTCTCTTTGGGTAGCAATGGACTTTGCCGAAGTCATCGTGCACATCTTCCTGCCCGAACTCCGCTCGTTCTACGACATCGAGCACCTCTGGGCCGATGCCGACCTGCAAAGCATTCCTAACCTCGACTGAACCTCGCATCTATGAACGACAATAAGAATAACCACAAGAAAATCAACCCTAATAAGAACAAGAAGCAGGGTCCGCAGATAAACCTGACTTGGATCTATCTGATCATCGCCGTCACACTTGGCTACTTGCTCCTCAGCGGCGACAGCACTCTCCTGTCTGGCGCCTCTTCGCGAAACGCTAATTATAGCGAGTTCAAGAGTTATGTGGAGCAGGGTTATGCATCCCGCATCATCGTCAACAAGAAGGATGGTTCGCTGCAGATGTACGTCGAACCCAGCCACATACGCGATGTCTTCAAGGAACAAAAGGTGGATAGCGGCACTCGGCCATTCGTCGTAGTGCAGGTTCCGTCTGCCGACAAGCTCGAGGACTTCATCAGTGAACAACAGGCACTCGAGAACTTCAAGGGCGAGATAGAGTATCGTCAAGGCGAGGACGACTTCATGCATTTCTTCTGGAGTTTCGGTCCGCTCATCCTCATCGTGTTCTTCTGGATCTATCTGATGCGGCGAATGAGCGGTGGAAGCGATGGCGGAGGACCGATGGGAATCTTCAATGTCGGCAAGAGTCGCGCGAAGCTCTTCGAGAAGAACGACGACAACAAGGTGACCTTTGCTGATGTCGCTGGTCAGGAAGGCGCAAAGCTCGAGGTGCAGGAAATCGTCGAGTTCCTCAAGAACCCCAAGCGCTACACCGACCTCGGCGGCAAGATACCCAAAGGAGCCCTGCTTGTGGGACCTCCGGGAACAGGTAAAACGCTCCTCGCAAAAGCGGTTGCAGGAGAGGCAGATGTGCCCTTCTTCAGTATGTCGGGCAGCGACTTCGTAGAGATGTTCGTAGGTGTCGGAGCAAGTCGAGTGCGCGACCTCTTCCGCCAAGCTAAGGAAAAAGCGCCTTGCATCATTTTCATCGATGAAATCGACGCAGTTGGCCGAGCAAGAAGTCGCGGTGTTCAGATGGGAGCAAACGACGAACGAGAGAGTACGCTCAACCAGCTTCTGACCGAGATGGACGGCTTTGGCACCAATAGCGGCGTCATCATCATGGCCGCCACAAACAGAGCGGACATCCTCGACAAAGCCCTGCTTCGTGCAGGTCGCTTTGATAGGCAGATACATGTGGAACTTCCTGACGTCAGCGAACGCAAGGCCATCTTCCAAGTTCACCTCAAGCCAATCAAGACCGACACTTCCCTCGACATCGATTTCCTTGCCCGACAGACACCTGGATTCAGTGGCGCGGACATCGCCAACGTTTGCAACGAGGCGGCTCTCATTGCGGCTCGAAACGGGAAGACTGCAGTCGATAAGGACGACTTCCTTGCTGCTGTGGACCGCATCATCGGTGGTCTTGAGAAGAAAAACAAGGTGATGACTGCTGAGGAGAAACGCACCATCGCCCTCCACGAAGCTGGTCATGCCACAATCAGCTGGCTTCTCAGGTACGCCAACCCACTCGTCAAAGTCACAATTGTGCCGCGAGGAAGAGCCTTAGGAGCAGCTTGGTATCTGCCTGAAGAACGCCAGATTACAACTCGCGAACAGATGCTCGACGAGATGTGCGCCACTCTGGGAGGTCGCGCAGCTGAGGAACTCTTCTGTGGTCAAATAAGTAGTGGGGCGATGAACGACCTCGAGCGCGTCACCAAGCAAGCCTACAGCATGATTACCTACATGGGCATGAGCGACAAACTGCCTAATCTGTGCTACTACGACAATCAGGAGTACGGCTTCCAACGCCCGTATTCCGAGGCAACGGCACAGCTCATCGACGAGGAGACAAAGGCGATGATTGCCGAACAATACGCTCGAGCAAAGGACATCCTGAGCAAGAACGCAGAAGGCCATGCTGCCCTTGCGCAGTTGCTCGTCGATCGAGAAGTCATCTTTGCAGAAGATGTGGAACGCATCTTCGGCCCTCGTCCTTGGGCAAGCAGAACAGATGAGTTGCTTGCAGACGAAGCTCCTGACCACTCCCAACCTCCCCATGAAGGGGAGGAGAACAAAGAGAGACAAGAAACCGAATAACCAATAATTATTTTACCTCTCATAAGTCCTCCCCCTCAGGGGGGAGTTAGAGGGGGTCCATTATGAAGAACTTAATCATCCGCACCTTGACTGGTGCCGTCTATGTGCTGCTTCTGGTAGGCTGCACAGTGTATAGTCCTGTCAGTGCCTTCTTCTTCTTTGCCCTTGCTGCGGCAGGAACGCTGTGGGAGTTCGGCAGTCTTATGAACACCTATGAAGACGCCAACATGCCTCGCCCCATCAACGCGATGGCCGGCGTGGTGCTGGTTGCAGGCGTCTGGCTCAGCGCCATTGCGAGTCCGCAGACTGCCCAGATGTTTGCTCTCTACGGGCTCCTGATGCTCTACATCATCATCAGCGAACTCTATCGCAAAGCCGACAATCCCTTGAAG
>JAFYYO010000333.1 GCA_017557475.1 Bacteroidaceae bacterium | reverse complement strand
TAGCTCGGAACATGATGTGAGCATGAGAAGCGCAGAAGGTATCGCCTCGTTTATCGACCCCGCGCGTTATAATATATATAAGGTAGAGATTCATGCCGGCAAGTGGGAGGCTCTGCTTCCTGATGGTAGTCGCTCGAAGATTAATCGAGATGACTTCAGTTTCGAGGCTGAGGGAAAGACGGTTCATCCCGACTTTGCCTACATCACGATTCACGGAGCTCCAGGCGAGAACGGCGAGTTGCAGGGCTACTTCGACATGATAAAGATGCCATATTCCACTTGTGGCGTGCTCGTCGAGGCGTTGACTTACGACAAGTTCTTCCTCAACAACTATATGCGAGCCTTTGGTGTTTCGGTCGCAGACAGTTTGGTGGTCAAGATTGGTCACGATAAAGAGGTCACGGACGAAGAGATTGTCTCGCGAATCGGACTTCCTTGCTTTGTGAAACCTTCTCGAGGCGGTTCCTCTTTCGGCACGACTAAAGTGAAGACTATCGAGGCGCTTCGTCCTGCAATCGAACTCGCTTTGAAGGAAGGCGAAGACGTGATGGTGGAGGCTTTCATGGGAGGCACAGAGCTGACTTGCGGTTGCTACAAGACGAAGACCAAGAGTGTCGTGTTCCCTATCACAGAAGTGGTTTCAAAGAATGAGTTCTTCGACTATGCCGCCAAGTACAATAATGAGAGCGACGAAATCACGCCAGCCCGAATAAGCGAACGTCTTGCGGAAAGAGTCAGCAAGTTGACCTCGATGATTTACGACATCTTGGGTTGCTTTGGCATTATCCGTATCGACTATATCATCACGGAAGGCGAAAAGATTAACCTGCTCGAAATCAACACCACTCCAGGCATGACTTCGACAAGCTTCATCCCTCAGCAAGTAAGAGCCGCAGGTATGAACATTCGCGACGTTATGACTGATATCATAGAAGACAAGCTATGAACCCCGAGTTTGACGAGATACGTCCCTTTGCCGAAGGCGAGATAAAGCAGGCGGTCAATTCCTTGCTTGCCGACAGGCAGTTTTCAAGGATGCTGAAAGGCTTCGTTCCTTGGATGCCGAGCTGGATGAGGAACGGCCTTTTCCGCTTGGCTTTCGTCGGAGTCAACACGCCTCTCCAGTTCCAGCTGCGTTTCATGAAGCCCGTCGTGAAGCACATCCTTCGCAAATGCAGTACGGGTTGTACTTTCGCCTATAGTGGAATCGAGCCTGGTCCGGAACGTTATACTTTCATCAGCAATCATCGTGATATCGTCCTCGACAGCGCAATCCTCGACCTGATGCTTCATGAACACAAATTCCCCACGACTTGCGAGATAGCGATTGGCGACAATCTCCTCATCTATCCTTGGATTAAGACGCTCGTCAAGCTCAACAAAGCCTTTACGGTTAAGCGAGGTCTCAGTCCTCGGGAGCTCTTGGAGAGCAGTCAGAGAATGAGTCGTTATATGCATTACGCCATTCAGGAGAAGCACGAAAACATTTGGATAGCGCAACGAGAAGGACGTGCAAAGGATAGTAGCGACCAGACGCAAGAGTCTCTGCTCAAGATGTTTGCGATGGCTGGAGAAGGTGAAGTCGTCGACCGACTCAAGGAGCTCAACCTCGTGCCCCTCAGTATCAGTTACGAGTACGACCCTTGCGACTACCTCAAGGCGCAGGAGTTCCAGCAAAAGAGGGACAATCCGAGCTTCAAGAAGAGCAAGCAGGACGACCTCGACAACATGAAGACGGGCATTATGGGAAAGAAAGGCCGCATCCATTACGAAGCGACTCCTCCCATCAACAACTGGCTCGACGAACTTGCGGAACTGCCTAAAACAGAGGTCTTCACAGAGATTGCCCGTCGAATCGACAAGCAGATTCATGCAGGGTATCAGCTCTATCCTGGCAATTATGTTGCCCTCGATTTGCTTCAAGGCACTTCGGATCATGCCGACAAGTACACTTCGGAGGAGAAGCAAACCTTCGAAACCTATTTGCAGAGCCGTATCGATCTCGTTCAGATTGATAATAAAGATGAGGCTTTCCTGCGGGAACGTATCCTCACAATGTACGCTAACCCAGTCATTAATAAAGTGAAACCTGAAAAGTGAAAAGTTAAAAATCGGGGTTTTATGTGGTGGACTTCTGCTCCTCTCCGCCTGCAAGGACAGTAGCGACGACTTCTACCCGAATGTCGTGACTGAGTTCGCGATGCTTCAAACCGATGATTCTGGCACGATGGTTGAACTCACGACCGATGATGAGCGTACTTACATTCTTTCCAATCCGCAGTCGGGTTACGAAAAGAATTCAAGGTATCGCGCCGTTTGTGGCTATATTCCTGATGGTCAGAACGCTACGCTCTATAATGCGACGGGAGCCTATATGCTTCGCGACTCGACGGAACTTGCCTACGATCCTGACCCTATCAAGGTTACAAGCGTTTGGCAATCAGGTCGATATATTAACATGCAACTCGCACCTCTCACGCAAGGAGGTACACAATATTGGGGCTATCGAGTGGACGAAGTGAGTGGGAATACAACCCACATCAGCCTTCATCATCGGCAGAACGGCGACCCTCTCTCCTATACGACGACCGTCTATGCAAGTCTCACGACAGATGATTTCGAAGCCATTTCTACTGGAGATAATATCGTCCTTCACATCAAATCCTTCAAAGGCGAGCAGGTTTGGACCTTCAAAAAGCCGTAAAAAGCTCATATCCTAAGTGGTTGAGAATCAGGAGGCGTGCCTGGTTGAAAAACATAACGTGTTATGATGCCAAACATAACGTGTTATGAAGCCAAACATAACGTGTTATGATTGATAACATAACGTGCCTCGTTTGCAAACTATACGTGGGTAGTTTTGGGAAAGACCTTAATAAATGATTTGACAAAGCTTAACAGGAATGAAAGGAATCGCTATTTTGCTGGCCGTTTTGCTGATTTCAGCAATCATGATTGGCTTGAAGCTCAAGTTCTACTCCTACATTTTCGGAGAAGGTGGAGTGTTGGGACCTGAGGATCATTCCCTTAGTCATGAGATAAAGAACCTAGTAAAACTTCGCGACCAAGGACTCGTAGATGCCGAGAAATACGAGAAGATGAAGGAAGAACTGCTCTGCAGATATAACGATTTAAACCTTGGCGCAGACAAAGAAATCCAGAAGTTGGAAAAGCTGCAAAAGCAGGGCATCATCACCCTCGAAGAGCTGGAGGAGATGAAGAATAAGGTCTCCTCTAAATAAAACAATAACAACTATGCCACACAGAAACCATATTACCATGAAAACAAAACGGATACTCTTATTGACACTCGCTTTGTTGCTGTGCATGGGAACTTGGGCGCAAGGGAATCCTTATGGCATCTATCCGGTTCCACACTTGACACAACAATCAAGCATGACTGCTTCTGTCACGGAGACGGTGAGCATCATCGCAGAGGAAGGCATCGACCAATACACGATTGACCGAGCCATACAAGTGCTGGAGGAACACGGAAAAAGTGCGCAAGAGGGGGGGCGTTCTATCCTTCGCCTTTGCGTGGATGCGAGTCTCGCGACTCCGGGCAAGTATGACAGGCACAACCTCACCATTCAAAGGCAGGAAGGGAGCGAGTTGGCAGAAATCATCATCGTTGGCGAGAACACGGATGCCACATTCTATGGGCTTGCTTCGCTTGAACAGATACTTGATGCCGATGCCGATAATATCGTTTGCGGCGAGATTCAGGACTATGCCGACGTGAAGAACCGTGGCATCATCGAGGGCTACTACGGCGTTCCTTATAGTTCCGAGGTGAGTCAAGACCTCTTCCGCTTCATGGCTCGCTTCAAGATGAATATGTATATGTACGGCGCCAAGAGCGACCCTTACCATTCCCAGAAATGGGCAGACCCCTATCCGACAAGCATCACGTCAGAGCAGAGGAAACTGGGCTACCTTTCGCAGAAGATGCTCAAAGACATCACGAAGACTGCGCACCAGTGCAAGGTGAACTTCATCTGGGCGATTCATCCGGGCTCGGCTTTCACCAATGCGAGCAACACGACTGTCGTCTCGAGAATCATGACGAAGTTCCAGAATATGTACAAGCTCGGCGTTCGTCAGTTTGGTCTGTGCGTCGATGACGTAAGCATTCCGACAGACGAAGCTACTCAACAACTTAATGCCAGCAGAGTGACGGAGCTGCAGAACCTCATCGACCAGAAGTGGAACAAAGAAGACGCAGCTCCTGAAGACACTGTAAAGCCCTTGAATGTTGTGCCTCAGCTGTATAACTTCAGCCAATCCTCAGAAGAGAACCGCCAGAAGTTCTACGCCGCCTTGAGTAATACGCCAGCAAAGGTGGACATCTATATCACGGGAACGAAGACGTGGTCGGTTCCCAACAGCAGCGACCTGCTGAAAGGCAAGAACTATCTTGGGCGCGAGGTTTCGTGGTGGTGGAACTATCCCTGCAACGATCAGGATGTGACGAAGCTCTTCCCGATGGATACCTACACGAACTTCGTCATCCATCGTCGCATCGACGACAACTCTGTGCTCGAACCCAATCTGCAAAACGCACAGACCATCCTCATCAATCCAATGCAGCAAGGCGAGGTGTCGAAGATTGCGCTGTTTAGCGTCGGTAACTATACTTGGAACAATGCCGCCTTCGACAATATGGCATCTTGGGAAGCTGCTTTGCCCGCAGTGGTTGGGCAGGGACATGCTGCCTCTCTGCGTCTCCTGGCTCCCTATCTGAGTTATTACGATTCATCCGTTTTCAGTGCACTTGTCTCTCGCTTCAAGACAGCTCTTGGCAAAGGCAACCCGCCAACGGAGGAGATGCTGACTGAGGTTCAATCCATTTTGAATGCCTGCACAGACCTTCATGCCCTCGAGACTTCCGAACGCGAAAGCGACCTCCTTTTCTACAATGATGTAAAGCCTTGGCTCTTAAAGCTCGAAGCGATGGCGCAGGAGATTGTCAAACTTTCGGAGTTGGTAGTTTCGCCCAACGACGATACGAAGTGGGAAAACTTTGTAAAAGAGCAGAACTATGTCGAAGGTTTCGCCACCGACGACCGCTTTGCTTACAATATTCTTACAGGCATGGGCAGCAGCATTCGTCTCTCAACAAAATACCCGGAGCCTGCCGCAGAAGCAATGGCGCCTTTCGTGGAATGGTTCTCGCAGAACTCGCTCGGCAAAGATTATTTCACGAACCTCAACCCCACAGCCCCCAGCTTTGTGGGTAGTCGCGAGGATATGAACGGCTCTGTCACCCTCTACACTTCAACCGGTCAAGCTTATATCAAGCTGACCAAGCCTGTAGCGATGAACTCTGGCGACTTTGTAGGCATTTCTCTCTCGAAGGCCACACGCATAGAGGATTACTTCGTTGCTGATACGCTTTGGGAACACTATGAAGTGCTCTGCTCTGCCAACGGAAAGCAGTGGGTAGAAATGAAGAAAGACAGCCCCCTTCCTTTGGAACATATCAAGTACGTCATCTTTGTCAATCCTTCTGCTGAAGCACGTTTCCTGAAGCTCTCCACCACGGAGTTCAAACTTGTACTCCCTCAGAAGGTGAAGCCCTCATCGGCAACAACGCCACAATGCAGTGCAGGTTTCTATGATGGCCATACGGAGAAGTATATGATAGATAACGATTACACGACGTGGACCTGCATCCGACGCAATCAAGAGGACGGCGATGCCTATATGGTAAGGCTCAAGAAAATCATGCCTATCCACGATGTCCGTATCTGTATGGGAACGGAAAACGGCGACTACATGACAGCTGCTCTTGTGCAAATCTCTACAGACGGAAACAATTGGGAAAGCATTCCTATCAGCGGCACAACAGACATTAACTATACACTCGAGAACGAGCATAATGTAAAGTACAGCAACGAGATGACTTATTGTGACTTCGACGGACAAGGGAAGTCGGCAAGGTACGTACGCCTTTTCCTTTCCACGCCCAACACATCAAGGTGGCTTCGTCTCTACGAAATCGAGGTGAATGGTCGCGTCTATGATGAGGCATATCAAGGCCTCGCTGTCGATACTTCAGGCATGACAATTCCCGAACTGGCAGATGCCGAGGGCGGTACTTCCTATGAAACTACAACCAAGCCAGGAGAAATCTTCTGGCATTCCCGCTCGCTTCAGTATACCAAAACTCTCGCCATTTATCAAGATGGAGGAAAGGTGACAGATGCTATCGTAAGTGTTACTACAGATGGAGACAATTGGGAAGAGCTTGGCACCCTGACGGGTTATGTCTGCCGTTTCGACCTCACAGCCTATCCTATGGCCGTAGCCGTGAAGATTAGCTGGACTTCCAAAGCTCCGCTCATCTTTGAAATAACTGAAGAGACAGAAGAAGGAACCAGCACTATCACAGGAATCAAAAATGTTCAATGTTCAATGTTCAATGTTCAATGTGATGGTGCTTGGTACGACCTCAGCGGACGTCGAATTAATGGCAAAGTCCTTCTACCAAGCATCTACATTCACAATGGAAAGAAAATTATCAAATAATAATCAACATGACTCTTTACAAACAAATCTTCAAATCCCTCCTGCTTTTGGTGGTTTCGTTGGCGCTGATGTCGTTCCGAACTGCCGACGAGAGGGCTGCTGAGGCTCTGGCTCGCAGAGTAATGGGCAGCAAAGCCAAAGCCGTAGTCTTTGAGCAAACCAACGAGACGACGGACTCCTACGAACTGCTCCAGAAGGGCAAGAAAGTCCTCATCCGAGGCAACAACGCCAACTCGATGGCAGTCGGTCTGAATCGCTACATCCAACAGTATTGCCTCGCGAATGTGAGCTGGTACGACTTCAATCCCGTGGAACTGCCCAAGAAGATGCCAAAGGTTCCCCAGAAGGTCTCAGGCAAAGTGGAGGTTCCCATCCGTTTCTTCCTCAACTACTGCACTTTCGGCTACACGATGCCTTGGTGGAAGTGGCCGCAATGGGAAAGGTTCATCGATTGGATGGCGCTGAATGGTGTGAATATGCCGCTTGCCATCACCGGTCAGGAAGCCGTTTGGCAAAAGGTTTGGCGTAAGTACGGCATGACGGATGAGCTAATTCGTGCCTACTTCACTGGCCCTGCCCATCTGCCTTGGCAACGCATGATAAACATCGACCGTTGGCAGGGACCTTTGCCTCAGAGTTGGATTGACGGACAGGCTGAGCTGCAGAAACAAATCCTCAAGCGAGAGCGCGAACTGAACATGACGCCTGTTCTCCCTGCCTTCGCTGGCCATATTCCTGCAGACTTGGAGCAGACGCAGCCTGGCATCAAGACCTCGAAAGTGAACCGCTGGTGCAACTTCGACGAGAAATATCGCTGCACCTATCTCAATCC
>JAFYYO010000332.1 GCA_017557475.1 Bacteroidaceae bacterium | reverse complement strand
GGCTTCCTTTGTCTGCGGCATGATGTCGTCGTCGGCTGCAACGATGATGATGGCAATATCAGTTACCTGTGCACCACGAGCACGCATAGCTGTGAAAGCTTCGTGACCTGGTGTGTCGAGGAAGGTGACGTGGCGTCCGTCGTCGAGCGTCACGTTATAAGCACCGATGTGCTGTGTGATGCCGCCTGCCTCGCCGGCAATGACGTTGGTCTGACGAATATAGTCGAGCAACGAGGTTTTACCGTGATCGACGTGACCCATAACGGTAACGATGGGAGCACGAGGCACGAGATCTGCTTCGTCGTCCTCTTCTTCGCTGACTGCGGCACTGACCTCAGCGCTGACATATTCTGTGGTAAAGCCGAACTCTTCTGCAACGAGGTTGATGGTCTCGGCATCCATGCGTTGGTTGATGCTGACCATGATACCGATGCTCATGCAAGTTGCGATAATCTTCGTGACAGGCACGTTCATCATCGTAGCAAGCTCGTTGGCAGTCACGAACTCGGTCAGTTTGAGCACCTTGCTTTCTGCTGCTTCGTTTGCGAGTTCTTCCTCCATGCCTTGACGGATGGCTTCTCTCTTCTCACGGCGATACTTGGCGCCCTTGCCCATCTTTGTGCCTTTACTTGTAAGGCGGGCCAGCGTTTCGCGTACCTGTTTTGCAACTTCTTCGTCGCTTACTTCAGGCTGCAGTGGAGCTTGCTTGGGCTGGTTCTTTTGCTTCTTCTTTCCTCCGCCATTATTCTGATTCTGGTTTTGGTTGGGCTGACCTGCACCGCCATTCTTCTTCTGGTTGGGCTGTGGCTGATTGGCAACGGCATTGACATCGACACGTTCCTTACCAACACGGAGACGCTTTTTGCGGTCGCCACCTTGAGCTTCGAGGCGCTCACGACGACGTTCCTCGTGTGTTTTCTTCTTGGGTCGAGTTGTCTGGTTAAGGCTGTCCAGATCAATCTTGCCTTTGATGGTCAGAGAAGGAGCAGCGTTTGCCGCCGGTGTGAGGCGGAAGACTTCTTCCTCTTGCTTCTCTACAGGAGCGGGTTCTGCAGGCGCTTCTGTCGGAGCAACAGGCTTTTCAGTTTTTGCAGGTTTAGCAGGAGCCTCCTTTGGAGCAGGTGCTTCTGCTTTCTTTTTATTCTCTTCAGCAGGCTTGGCCTTAGCAGCTTTCTCGGCCTTGGATGCTTCTGAGGGTTTGCTGCCCAGGTCGATGCGTCCCAGTATCTTGGGACCTTCCACCTTTGGTGTTTCTATTTGCACCTCTTCGACAGGCTTTGCCTTCGATGCTTCCTTGCGTTCCTTCTTGGCCCCGCCGCTATGTTGCTGAATGAGTTGTGTTGCTTCGTTACGCAGTCCTTTGTCTTGACTGAACTCGCTCTGAAGCTGGGCATATTGCTCTTCAGTAATCTTATAGTTGGGATTGGCTTCAACCTCGCTGAAACCTTTCTTTAGGAGGAAATCAACGGCCGTCTGCAGTCCGATGTTGAACTCCTTGGTTACTTTATTTAATCTTATGCTCATTGTGTCTTTTCGCTATTCTCTTTTCTCTATTCCCAAATGCTTTTATTCAAACTCGGCTTGCAGGATGCGCAGAACTTCGTCGACGGTTTCCTCTTCGAGGTCAGCGTTCTGGATAATCATCTCACGCTGTGCGCCAAGTACGCCTTTCGCTGTCTGGAAGCCAATCTTCTTGAGCTCGTCGATAATCCAAGGCTCGATGGCATCGGTGAATTCGTCGAGGCTTACGTCGTCGTTGTCTTCCTCGCTGTCGAGTTCACGGAAGACGTCGATGGTATAACCCACGAGCATGCTGGCGAGTTTTACGTTGAGGCCGCCCTTACCGATGGCGAGTGAAACCTGATCGGGATCGAGATAAACCTCGGCGGTGTGTTCTTCTTCGTTGAGTATGACGCTGTTGACGCGGGCAGGATTGAGGGCGCGGGTAATCATGAGTTGTGTGTTGGAGGTCCAAGTTACAACGTCGATGTTCTCGCCTCTCAGTTCGTGAACGATGCCACGCAAGCGGCTGCCCTTGACGCCGACGCAGGCGCCAACGGGATCGATGCGGTCGTCGTAGCTCTCGACGGCAATCTTGGCGCGTTCGCCAGGAATGCGTGCAATCTTATGAATTGTGATGAGGCCGTCCTGAATCTCAGGCACTTCGGCTTCGAGCATGCGCTGCAGGAACTCGGGTGCTGTGCGGCTCAGGATGATGCGGGGCTTGCCGCCGGTGTTTTCGACGCGCAGGATGACGGCGCGTGTGCTTTCGCCTTTACGGAAGAAGTCGCCTGGAATCATTTCCTGACGAGGCAGCAGCAGTTCGTTACCTTCCTCGTCCATGAGCAGTGTCTCGCGTTTCCAGGTCTGATAGACCTCGGCGCTGATGACTTCGCCCTCGCGGTCCTTGTACTCGTTATAGAGTGAGTCATACTCCAATTCCATGATGCGGCTGGCGAGTGTCTGGCGCAACTGCAGGATGGCGCGACGTCCGAACTCGGACATTTCGACGCGTTGGCTGACTTCTTCGCCAATCTCGTAGTCGTCTTCGATTTGCTGTGCCTCGCTCAGCGCGATTTCCTTGTTGGTGTCGTTCACTTCTCCGTCGGGCACTACGACGCGGTTGTGGTAGATTTCGAAGTCGCCCTTGTCGGGGTTGACGATGATGTCGTAGTTCTCGTCAGAGCCGTGCATCTTGGCGATAACGTTGCGGAAGCATTCTTCCAGAACGCTCACCAGAGTGGCGCGGTCAATGTTGTTCTTTTCCTTGAAGTCGGCGAAAACCTCAATCATGTTTGCCGCTTCTTTTGATTTAGTTGTCTTTGCCATTATATTGTTTTTATTTAATCATTTCCCAATGAATGTCTGCCGTTTACTCCCTCCTTCTCGGGGGAGGGTTGGGGAGGTGGCTGTTACTTTACCTTGATGAGGTACTTCGTGTAGGCGACGTCGTCGAAGCGGAAGTCTGTGGGAATCTCCTTCTGGACTGGACGCTTCTTGCCTTCCTCTTTTACCTTCTGAACGATACCGAGCTTGAAGCCTTCTTCGCCAACGCTAAGCAGTGTGCCATGGAATTTGTGGCCGTCGTGAAGCTGTGTCTCGACTTCCTGGCCGACGTGTATCTCGTACTGACGGCGAACGCGGAACGGTTGTCCCAGTCCTGCGCTGCCCACCTCGAGCTCATAGTCTTCTTCGTCACGACTCAGGCGCGACTCGATGTAACGGCTCAGGTCGGCGCAGTCTTCAATCCACACGCCATCCTGGTGGTCTATCTCAACTACGATGCGATCGTCGGGGCTGATGTTGATGTCAACCAGAAAATACTCTTTGCCTTCGAGCCATTCCTCTACGGCTTTCTGCACTGCACTTTTGCTAATCATGTGTCTTAGTGTTTTTAGGTTATTAAAGAAAAGTGAGGAACTCTCGAGCCCCTCACTTTCATCTTTTCGCGTGCAAAGGTATGGTATTTCTGCGAAACGTCCAAATAAAATTGCAGAAAAATAGCATAAAAAACGATATAACACGTTTAGTTCTCCAACTAGCCACGCCTAGTTTGCCAACTAGCCACGCCTAGTTTGCCAATTAGCCACGTCTAGTTTGCCAATTAGGCACGTCTAGTTTGCCAACTAGCCACGCCTAGTTTTTGGGGCAGGTTAGTCGATGGTGATACCGCGATATTCCTGCTGCACCTGTTCGTAGCTTTGCAGGTTTCCGATATCGTACCTGCGGCCAGGCATCTCCATGGCATGGACGGGTGTCTGGGTGCAGAGCCAGGCAATATAACTGCCGGGAGCATCGGTGCCGCAGCCGCTCTCGATGCCTTTCCGGACGAGACGCGCGTCTGCCTTAGTATAATAATAGAAGGGCGGGGTGCACCATTGGGTTTCTGGCGTGGGCGATTTCTCCGTCATACGTAAAACGCGATCCTGCTCGTCGATGGTCACGACGCCGCACTTCAAGATGCGCTTCTCGTCCTTCTCCCAGAAGCGCATGATGCAGGAGGTCTGCTTCTCGTGGGCATAGCGGACGAAGCGTTGCAGACTGAAGTCCAGGAGGTTGTCGCCTGCGATGACAAGCATGTCGTCGTCCAAGCTCAATTTGTCGATGGCAAACTGAATGTCGCAGACGGCTCCCAGGCGCGTCTCGTTGCTTTCTGTGCCGTCGTCCACGACCGTCACTTTCTGCCTCTTCGTAGCCGCCCAATCAAGGAAGTGATGGGCGAACTTGTGGTTCGAGATGACGATATACTCGTCGACCAGGCCAGCGCCGTCGATGTCGTCGATGAGCCAGTCGAGTATGGCTTTGTCGCCCACCTTGAGGAGCGGCTTGGGGAAGTTCTCTGTGAGAGGGTAGAGGCGAGTGGCATAACCCGCCGCAAGAATGAGACATTTCATGATTGGATGTTTTATCGTTTCCTGTTTACAATAGCCCGTCTGCACTTTCGCAGATGTGCACGCTGTACTTGCCCTCGAGTGCGGGGAAGGCTCGGAGGTATTCGTCGGTGACTTTGCGAGTGATGTCGGCTTCGAACGACGGGTCGATGAGCGCCATGCAGCAGCCTTTGAAGCCTGCGCCGCTGAAGCGTCCACCATAGATGCCGTCGGTGTGGCGCATGATGTCATACAGCATCTTCAGTTCCGGAGAACCCGTCTCCCAGTTCGATATGCTGCTTTGTCCGCTCTCGAAACTGAGTCTGCCGTACGTCTCGATGTCGCCACGACGCCAGGCCTCGACTCCTTGCTCCACGCGGTCGAACTCCGTGTACCAATGCTCGGCACGGCGTCGCCATGTCTCCGGCAAGCGCTCTTTGTACTGCTCATATATCTCACGAGGCACAGCACGCAGGTTGGCTTCGGGGAACTTGCCGTACTCCATCCCTGCATACGCCATCAAGGCATAGGCTGCGCTGCGGGCTTCGTCGACACGCATGTTGAACTTGCTGCCTGCCAGCGTCCTCTCGATACCGCTGAAGAAGACGGCAATGCGGTAAGGCTTCATGTCGGGATGCGTCGGGATGAGCTCGTAGTCATCGGTCTTGGTGTCAAGGTAGAGCAGATGGTTCTTCTTTGAATAGACCTCGCAACTCTGGTCGAGCTTGCCGCTGTTCACGCCCACGTAGTCGTTCTCGGCAGCCATCGAGATGAGTATCAACTCCAATGGTGTGGGCTGTATGCTGTTTACTTGGCAGAGTGCTTTAAGGAAGACGAGTGCTACAGCTGCGGATGAGGACAGACCACCGATGGGAAGACTACCCTCGATGACACCGCTCAATCCGCAGGTAAGCGGGTAGCGCTCGCCGAGTTTCAGTGTTGCGCCACGCAGGTAGTCAGCCCAGTCGTCGCACTTATGGCGGGGTACATCGCGAACGTGGAACTGTGCTCGTTTTTCGAACTGCAGGGAGCACAGCTCCACCACGCCGTTCATCTTCGGACTATAGGCGAGATGGATGCCTTTGTCGATGGCGAGTCCCGTTATCTTACCCAGGTTTGCATCGCTGTGTGCACCAATCGGGCAGACGCGATAGGGACAGAAGGCCAGAGCCTCAGACTCGCGTTTGTAGATCTCTTGGAATCGTTCTTGACACTTCATGGTATTGCGTGTTAGTTTTATTTTAATGTTATATTTTGTTTGGCTCCCATGTTCTCGTTGAAACGGAGGCGATAGTCGGCTTTTTCGCACTTAGGTGTGCGGATGGTGATGACTTGTTTCTCGCCAGGCAACATCGAGAAGAAATTGTCGCTATAGAAGGTGCCGTGTATGGGCTTGCCCTGTGTGTCGGTGAGGAGCAACTGGCAGAAGAAGGCGATACGCTGACTTCTGTTCTTTATCGTCACTTCCCATCCGTAGCATCCATCCTTTTCGGGAAGGCGGCTGGTCGTAACAGTAGGCTTTGCCTCGGGCAGGGAAGCGAGTGGTTCGAAGCCGCCTGTGCAAGGTCCGGTCAAGGTGTTCTTGCCTTCGTAGCTGTTCGTCGAGCGCCAATAGAAGTTGCGGCTCACGACGTTTCCACGTGCATCGGTAAGTCCCAGAGCGATGAAATGGACGGGCGTAATCTCGTTAGGAATGTCGACGCGCAACACATCGTTTGCCACACCGTCTGCGGGCACATCGATTCTTTGCGTGACTGAACTTATCCTGCGGCTCTCCATATCGTAGAGTTCGGCCTTAGCCTGAAGCCCTCTTTGCTCGGTGAGGTAGTCGTTGCTTACACTCACCGTGCTCTTCAAGTAATCGTATTGGATGTGGACAGGCTCGAGGGCATGCATGGTATGATAGAGCGAAGCAGTCGGCTCGAGGAACCAGTCCCACATACGAGCGCAGACTTGCCAGTTCGCACAGTTGTGATACCAGAAGAGCAAGCCTGAGCACCAACGATCGCCAAACTGCATCTTGTTCTCGTTCCACACTTCCCAGATGCTCTTCGAGTTGATGGCCCCGACCATCTGTCCCCTGCGAGCGAACTCCTCGATGTTGCTTGACTGGCCGTATTGATTGACCATATCCTTGTAGAGCGTGCTCATAAGATGGAAGCCGTTGCCGTCCAGGTAGTCCCACGTGGCTTTGTTGATGGGCCAGAGGTCTTCCCTTGGCATCATGTCATAAAGGCTCTCGACGATTGGCAAGGTTGGTGCTCCATACTCGGGATTGAAGCCGTCCACGCGGCTGCCTCTGTCTGAGGCGGTGTTCTCGTAGTGCCGCATGGGATTGACCTGCTTGTATGGGCTGCCGTCGTGCACGCCGTCGCATTCACTTTGCATTTGGTAAGGCACGCTTGGAGCCAAGCTCTTGATGAGTTCTTCGGCACCCGAGACGGCTGTGCTCTCGTTGCTCGAGACATAGATGACGATGCTTGGATGGTTGCGGATGCGCTTCATGGTGCTCTCCACGTTAGCGAGATAGAGTTGCTCATCCATGGGATGTCGCGTGTCGCCAGTCATCCAGAACTCCTGCCAAACCATGATGCCGTACTCGTCACACAGCTCGTAGAAGCGGTCGCTTTCAGCTATGCCGCCGCCCCAAAGACGCAACAGGTTGACGCCCGACTGGTCGGTATAGGCCAGTTCGGTCTCCATGCGCTGGTCGTTGGTGCGGAGCATTGCCTCAGGAATCCAGTTGGTGCCACGAACAAAGGTCTTGTGGCCGTTCACGACGAAGAGCTTCGACTTGTCGGGTGTCTCGCGAGTGGCGATGACTTCACGTATGCCGAAGCGTGTTGAGAGGCTGTCCATGATGTTGTCTTTGCCGTCGAGAAGCATCAGTCGCAAGGTGTAGAGGTTCTGCTCGCCCTTATTCTTTGGCCACCACAGGCGGGGGTGCTTCATGACGAGCTGCGGGTAGTCCTTTGGCGAGAAAGTAACCGTCACATGCTCACCGCGTTGCAACTTCATCTTCTTCGACTTGAAGGTGATGCCTGTTCCCTCGATTTCTCCTTTGACGGAGCACTCGCCGCTGCCTGTGTTGGGGTTCCAAACCTCTACACTTATCGTTTCGGAAGTTGAGTCGTAGTTGGGATGAGCCAGTTCCGAGCTGATGTAAGGGCTGCGCAACTGCTGGTTGCCTGTAGCATAGAGACGTATTGAGCGCCAGATGCCGGTGTTGCGGTCGCGGATGCCATCCTCGAAGGTGAAGTCCCAGCCTACTGTCATGAGCTGTGATACGTTCTGTCCCATCCAGCCGTCACCGCCGTTGTGCCATTCGCCTGCTGCTCCCCAGCCTTTCGGTGCGGTTGTTCCCGGGACATCGACAGGAAAGACGCGGATGGCGAGGGCAATGGGTTGCTCAGGTCCTATGCGGTCGGTAATGTCGAAGGGTTGGCTGTTGAACATGCCGGCCATCTGTCCTATCATATATCCGTTGACCCATATCTCTGCCCGATAATTAATGCCCATCGGCTCGAGCCAAATGCGTTTGCCTCTGTACTCGGCAGGCACATCGAGCTCGGTTCGAAACCAATAAGTGTAGAACTCGCGTCCCACCTTGGCAAGGTCAGGGATGTTATTGTTGGCGAGCTTGTTGGTTTGTCCGAAGTAAGGCTCAGGATAGACCTTTTGCTCTACGAGGTTCGTCAGGACGGTAGCAGGCACGATAGCTTCTGCCCAGCCTGCCGTATTGAATCCTGGTCTAGAGATTTCGGCAGCAGTAGCTGTAGTTTCTCTGTCGCGAAGCATGTGCCAAGTTTGCTTGCCACCATGTTGCAGACGGGAATCGAGGCTGATGTAATTGTGCCTGTCGCCTGCCGAAGCTGGCAACATCACAAGGAGCAGTAATATGGAAAGGAGTGTATGTCTCATGTTTTCGAGTGTCTAATTTTCCAACAAAGCAGCCGCACACCACAGATATGGCGCTTGACCATGATAGTCGCCGGTCATCTTGGGACGGTCCAAGTAGTAGTTGAAGTCGTTCTTCTTGTTGGTGCCGACGCAGATGTTGGTCACATCGTCGTTACTATTAATATAAGGTATAAGGGCGAGCCATGCTTTGCGAGCGGCAGGAGCATACTTCTTGGCGGGCAGCCAGCCATTCTTCACGCCCTTGATGAAAGCGTAGGTGAACATGCCGGAGCCTGACGTCTCTGTCCAGAAGTCGGGCTGGTCGATGAGTTGATTCCAGAGACCTTCGTCGTTGCGATACTTCAGCAGGCTCTTCATCATCTTCCTGTAGCCCTTCAGAATGCGCTTATAGTAGGGGCTTTCCTTGGGCAGAGCGCTCAGCACCTCTGTGAGTCCGACAGCCATCCACCCGTCGCCTCGTCCCCAATAGAAGGGCACATCGGGCGCATGATAGAAGAGTCCGTTGGGTTGCTGCAGTTCGTCGAGGTACTTCACCATCTCGAAGGCGGCGCGGTCGATGTATTTGCGGTCGCCAGTTATGCGGTAGGCCCATGCCTGCACAATCGTTATCATGTACATGTCGTCGATCCACATGCGTGTCTGCCACGTGTAACCTTGACGGGCGAGGCGTTTCTCGCTTTCCTTCGCACCAGTCGGCAGCTCCCATTGCGTGTCGGCATAGGAGAGTCCCATGGCTTTGTAGCTTTCCTCCGAAGGGAAGGACTTGTAGAGACTCAGCGGCAAGGAACCGAACATGTTCAAGTCGACGTGGTTCTTGATGGGCAGGTTCTCGCTGTGGTTTGCCACGAGGTCGTCGAAGCGTTCCTTCATTTTCTGCAGGATGACGTTGTCGCCAGCGGCCCGTCCCCACATGAGTGCTCCGTTCCAGGTGCACACCTCGTGGTAGCCTATATACTTTGAATCGCCCCAATAATGGTGCCTGCTGTCGGCGAAGTGGTAGGCGATGCGGCGTCCCACTTCCTGCGGCGTACTGCCAGAAGGGAAGTCGCGAAGCAAATCCTTTTGTGCTGCGCCAGTCAAAGCAAGCAGTAGCGCCATGATAGTCAAAAGTTCTCTTTTCATCTTATTAATGGGTTTATTTCATGCAAAGATAAGGAAAAGTTTGCACATTATTATGCTTCGAGCCGAAAAACTTGTGATATTTTGTTCTTTTTCTCCTTGCGACGCTTTAGAAAAGGAAAAGTTTGCTAACTTTGCATTACATTTGAAGAAAACGATGGAGAAGCATTTCTGCTTGGACGACTCGCCGACATTCCGCATGATAGAACTTGACGAGGTGGATTCCACGAACACCTTTCTGCGGAACCTCGACTCGCCTGATGACCAGCGGATGACGCTCGTGACGGCTGAGTTCCAGAGTGCCGGCAGAGGTTCTGGCGAGAACCATTGGGAGTCGGCTAAGGGAGAAAACCTGCTCTTCAGCCTTCGCGTGATGCCCTCCAACCTGCCTGTCTGTCGGATGTTCGCCATCTCGGAGGCAACCGCAATGGCAATAAAAGAGAGCCTCGATACGCTCTTGTCTCTTACTCCCCCTAAAGGGGGATGGGGGGTCTCCATCAAATGGCCGAACGACATCTACTTTGAGGACAGCAAGGTGGCAGGCATGCTCATCGAGAACGACCTGCAGGGAGCTATGGTGCGGCGTTCCACAATCGGCATCGGCATCAATGTCAACCAGCGACGCTTCCTGAGTGATGCCCCCAATCCGCGCTCTCTGGCCGACATCGTGGGCCACGACATAGAGAGGCGCTTTGTGCTGGAGCACTTCATGGAGCGCTTCACGCACTACATGAAACTGATAGATGAAGGAAAAGAGGACGTGCTTGATGCTCTGCATGAACACTACAAGGCGCACCTTTATCGCCGCGATGAGGAACACAAATATGTCGATGAAATGGGCACTTTTTGCGCCAAACTCGTCGATGTAGAGCCTTCAGGGTACCTCATCTTGCAGGATACGGAAGGCAAGCAGCGTCGCTATGAATTCAAGCAGGTCAGGTTTATCCTATAGTCCCTAGAGTTATTATAATTCCTATAAAATAGAAAAGATATGAGATTCAAACGCATTCTACTTAAGCTCTCTGGCGAAAGCCTGCAGGGCGAACAAGGCTACGGCATCGACGTGAAACGCCTGAACGAGTATGCCCAGCAGATTAAGGAGGTAGCTGACATGGGTGTGCAGATCGGCATCGTCATGGGTGGCGGCAACATTTTCCGAGGCCTGAAAGGAGCTGGCGAAGGTTTCGACCGCGTAAAAGGCGACCAGATGGGCATGTGTGCAACTGTTGTCAATTCGCTGGCACTGAGCAGTGCGCTCGATGCAATCGGCCAGAAGAACAGGGTGATGACAGCCATTCGCATGGAGCCGATAGGCGAGTTCTATGGTAAATGGAAGGCCATCGAGGCATTGGAGCAGGGAGAGGTGGTCATCTTCAGTGCAGGCACAGGCAGCCCATACTTCACTACCGATACGGGTTCCTCGCTTCGTGGCATCGAGATAGAAGCCGACGTCATGCTGAAGGGCACGCGTGTGGATGGCGTCTATACTGCCGATCCCGAGAAGGACCCAACTGCCACCAAGTTCCACGACATTACTTACGAGGAGGTGCTTGCTCGCAACCTGAAGGTGATGGACATGACCGCAACGGCGATGTGCATGCAGAATGGCCTGCCCATCTACGTCTTCAACATGGACATCGTGGGCAACCTGAAGCGTGTCCTCAATGGTGAAGAGATCGGCACCTTGGTGCACAATTGAGGCAGAAGAAGGTCCATATTGCCTTAAACCAAGTTCAATACTTAAAACGCAGGTTGCGATTCTATAGACGCAACCTGCGTTTTTATGATTGCAAATTGCGTTTGTAGAATCGCAACCTGCGTTTCAAGAATGTAGCTCGTTAAATAGGAAATGACAACAGGACAAACGCAAATTGCAACCTGCTGAAAGGAATCAATCTAACGGCTTGGACGACGGATGTGCAAACCCTCTGAGGTGCCGTCCGTTCCATCTATGTCGGTGTTGCTCTTGTATGGGGGGACGGCGATGGTGGCAATCTTGCCGGCTTCTGTCGTAGGAGTCTCTGCCAGGCGTAACAGGACATTGCCAGGCGCCAGGTTCGAGATGATGCCTGGCACCGTAACAGGTTTCCAGGTCTGGCCGTTGTCGGTGCTGTACTCCATTGCTCTCGATATGACGTCTCCCCTGATGTAACCATCGGTTGCATTGGGAGCTGATGGAGAGTAGGCCTTGATGTTGGCTGTGGATGGCGCATCGGGTGCGGCATCTTTAGGCAGGGAGAAGGTTCGTTCCGCTGTCCGCACAGCCTCTTTCCCTTCTTTGTCGTAGCCAATGATGCAGAAGGCGTAGGTTGAGCCTCCGACGAGAACGGGCAGGTTGGTGTAGTAGAGTCGGCTGCTGGTGTTGTATGAGACATCCAGCAGTTTCTCTTCAGTGCCGTTGGTCAGCTGGCGGAACAGGACTCTTACCTTTGTTCCGTCTGGGCATGACGCCTTGAAAGTAACGACTTTGGAAGTGGCACTATAGGTGATTGACGACTCGTCGATGGTCGGCTTGATGATGTTGTCCGGATTGGGAGTTGTCCCGCTGTTGTCTGGTTCTGGCACGTCGTCGCCACAGCCGAAGCAGAATAAGGCGATGGCACAGAGTATAAATAAGTTGGCAAGCGTCTTTTTCATCTTAGTATCTTTTTACCGTCAATAATGTTCACGCCCTTTCTCGCTTTGCTCAGGCGCTGCCCTGCAAGGTTGAATATCTCGCCCTCGGAGTCCCGAAGGTCTTGAAGGTCTTGTATGTCAGTCGTGTCGTCGCTGAGGCTGATGCGCAGTTCGGCAGGTGCGGAGGGCGCGTCGATGATGAAGCAGGCACGGAAAGGATGGAGGTAACGGGCAAGCGGAGCGAAGACATTGTCCTTGGCCCTGGGGCTGTATCCGATACCTTGGTAGTCTTCTGTGCTGACGAAGGTCCCTCTCATGTTGTTGTCGTCTGTGGCTGCTTGTTGCGTAGATAAGGTCATGCCGGAAAGGTCGGTCAGCCATTCTACCCCAGACTTGCTGCATTTGAGGATGCATGCATGGCCAGCCTCTGTAGTGCTTTGTGGCGAGAAGACTGCGTTGCCCTTCTCGCTATCGTAGTGGCTGTAGACATACATGCGACAGCTCTTCGGGAGTTTCTCCTCTTTGATGGTGAATGGCAGGCACACCGTATTGTATCCCTCGGTCAGTTGGCGTTTGTACTCGCCCTTTGTGATGGTGAAGGATAGGGGAACAGAGAACCCGGTCCAGGGCGCTTTCGTCGTTGTGGCATAGCCATAAGAGAGGTCTGTCAGGCGGAAGTCCATGCATCGGTAGCCGCCTTCTGCAGTCGCGTCTTCAAGGAGGACATTGTGTGTCAGATACATCCATTCCTTGTATCTGGGATTGATGATGCCAATGGCATTCGGGAAGGAACTGAGCAATCCCTCCCATTCGACCAGCTCGTTGACAGATGAAGTCTCTCCCGTATAAAGGTAATATGTGATGAGATAATCTGTGAAGACCTCTATCTTCCAACCTTCAGGCAGAGCCGCAAGCCAGGCAGAGTAGTCGGCACCTTCAGGCACGCGCAGCGTTCCGTTCAGTGGTATGTTGTTGAACACGCTTTCCCCTAGGTCGGGGGCTTGCTTGGCATAGCATGTGATGGTGTTTATACCTGTAGAGGCAAAGCACCAGTCACCGATATAGGACATCGTTGAGGGCAGCTCCACCTCTGTCAGATTGAGGTAATGAGCAAAGCCTCCTTCGCATAGGCTGGCAACTCCTTCTTCGACGACGAGCTTCTGCACTTGGTTGCGATCTTGGTAGTAAGGTGCCATATGATACCCATACTCCTCGTACTTCTGCACTCCATGGCCGCTGATAGTGAGCGTATTTCCGTCGAGCGACCATGTGATTTTCATCTCCGGGATGCGGTCGATGTTATATATGAAGATTTTCCAGCCAGGCGGCAGCACTTTTTCCCAGTTGTCGTAGCCCGAGGAACCGTAGGGAATATAGAGGTAGCCTCTTTCGCTGATATGGGCTGCGGGAAAGGACGTAACGACTTGCGGCAGCAGGGGAGCTGTCATGCATTTGGAGAGAACAGGTGTTCCGTAATGTAGGATTTCATCGTCGAGGATGTCCTCTGTCGTTTCTGCAATGATGATGCATTCCAGTTCTCTTGGTGCCAGGAGCAGGTGCTTCCCGTTCTTACTGTAAAGTACGTTGTCCACTGCCATCATGTAGGGATTCCCTTCATCCACGGTCAGCTCCGCAAGGTGAGGCAGATAGTCGTTGAATTCCTCAAGGTTCTTAGGCAGGTGGAGCGAGCGTAGGCTTTCGCAGTAGTAGAACGCATAGTCCATGTTGATGAGCGTGGATGGCAGATGGACGGTAGTGAGTTTGTTGGCTCCGAGGAATGCGTCTATGCCGATGAAAAGCAGTCCTTCTGGCAGCACCACTTCCTCCAGGTTGTCGAAATGGTATGCTTCATCGTTTATATAAGCACATCCGAAGTTCTCCACGACGGTTGTGATGCCTTCGCTGATGACGATCTTGCGTATCTCGTCGCGTCTTTCCAGCCAGGGAGCTGTCTGCATCCTGTAGTTGTCGGGCATGATGCCGGCGCCGGTGATGGTCAGTGTTCCGTCTCCACTAAGGAAGTAGGAGAATGGGATGTCTGGGCTGTAGTCTGGTTCGAGGTGGCTTATCATCCAGTGGCTATCGTTGTAGCCGTTGAGGTCGGTCAGCATGAAGTAGCCGTCCTGATAGCCTCCCCAGCCCCAGTTGACGTGATAGTTGCCCCACGAGTCTGCTCCGTCGATGATGAACTCATGCCCGCTACTGGTGCTTTGTCCGCTGTAGAGTACTGGTCGTCCT
This sequence comes from Bacteroidaceae bacterium, assembly GCA_017557475.1. The sequence continues at coordinate 25,489 of JAFYYO010000332.1, read as the reverse complement.
CCGATAAGGTCCTGACAGATGAATTCGTCCCAGGCGTCTTGGGAGTAGGAGGGGCGGTATCTGTCTTTGGCTGTCGGGCTGTAGTGGAAGTAGGTTTGCATGGTTTTGGCGCATATGGAAGCGGAGCTAGCATCCAGAGTGTAGCTCATGTGGACGGCATATCCGCAGTCGCGCATCAGTGTGGCGACGGATTTAAGTTGTGCGTCCGTATATTCGAAGCCGTCGTTGGGGTAGGAGGAGAGCATGTTCCTCCAGTCGTAGGTGTGGGTGGAAAGGTCGGTTGCCAGTGTCTCTCCGCAGCCGGATTCATCGACGTAGGATACTTGGCCGTAGCCGTGTTCGGGCCATTGCCAGTACTTCAGGACCTGGGCCATTGCCGTAGCCACGCAACCAGTGAGGCATCTTCGGTCCATCACAAGGGGACATAGTTCGTTGTAGGGCCATCCTTGGTTCCATGTTGTCTGGATTAGTGGCGGCACTGCAACGCCTGCTTTGCGAGGTGCGACGCTTCTGTTGATCTTTCCTTCGTGGACTGCATCCATGAGCACTTCCACCTGGTCGAGCCAGTCCTGGAAGCCGATTGGCAGGTTGTCGCTGTCGAAGCGTCCACTGTCGGTATAGCCGAGAACGGCTTGGCCGATGCCATCGTCGTCGGCAACAAAGACGGCTCCTCCTTCGGGACGGTCGAAGATGTAGTAACCATGCTCGTGTCCGTTGGAGCGAAGCACAAGTTGTTGTCCCTTGGCCTGCAGTCGTGTACTCTGAGAGGAGGGGCTGAAGAACTTGACAGCGGCATAGCGAGCCTGTCCCTCGTCGAGCGATTCGGCTCGGACGGCGCCGCCTGTAAGTAGCATAAGGAAGGCAAGCAGCATTCCCTGATAGGATGTTTTGCTCATAATAATACGGGTTTCTGCAGGCAAAGATACGAAATAATTTGTGATTCGCAATATGTGAGTCTCCTTTTTATTTATAATATATAATGTATAGAAGAATAGAGCCCCATCCGACACGGCCTGTTTAATTGCCAAACTAGCCGTGTCTAATTGTCAAACTAGCCGTGTCTAGTTGGCCAACTAGGCGTGCCTAGTTTACAAACTAGCCGAGGCATGTTGAGATGGACGGCACAAAATAAGAGGCGGAGACCCTGTGTGAGTCCCCGCCTCAGTTATGTTACATCTTTAACGATGCGTGGTTACTTGACAAAAATCTTCTTGCCGTTTACGATGTTGATACCCTTCTGCATCTTCTGCAGACGCTGACCAGCGAGGTTGTAGATGCCAGTCTGAACATTCGTGGGTTCTGCTGCAGGAATCTCGCGGATAGCATCAGGATCATAGTTGACGTAGATGTTGTCGTAGAGCCATACTTGCAGGCGGTCCTTGAAGGGAACAGGATAGGCATCCGTTGCAAGCGTCTGGTACCAGTGGATGTTGCTCTGGTCGCCGTTCAGCTTATAGCAAACTTCACCGCTTGCCAGTTGTTCTGTCGTCACGGCAATGGGTGCTTCGCAACTGGATGCTTTGTTACCGATAGGTACAACGTTCTCGGAGCTACCCTCCTTCATGCAGTAGTAGTTGTTCTTCACAGCTGTTGTAGCACCACCATTCCAGTTGGCAATGATAGCGCCTGCAGTCGTGCAATTCTCGGCAGCTACAATCTTGCCGACCGACAAGCAGTTCTGTACGCCCTGGAAACCAGGAATCTTACAGTAAGCTAAGATGCCACCGTACTTGGAGTTCTCGCCGATAATCGTACCGCTGAAGACGCAGTTCTTGACGCCACCTGCATAGGTGTAACCCAAGATGCCGGCTTGGCAGTCACCTGCACCGCTGTGAGTCAGGGTTCCGGCAAATTCACAATCCTCAACGAGAATCTTACTTGATGTAGAACAGCCACCGACGATACCGCCACTATGAGCCTTGAAGTTGGAGACATTGACGGTCATATCACTGTAGATGCCTTTGACTACGGACGTGCCTTCTGCCTGTCCGACAATGCCGTTATAGTTCCAACCGTCGGATATCAGTGTGCCGCTGATCTTGAAGTTCTTGATAGTTGCGTTGTTGATGTAGCCGAACAGACCATTCCAATTACCACTAGCGTTGTAGTAGAAACCTGTAATGGAGTGCCCCTGACCGTCGAAGGTTCCGGTGTATACGTTCTTGTCGCTAGAACCGATAGGTGTCCAGCCCATCTCAGCTTCCTCTGGGTCTGCGTCTTCGGGCAGAAGCGTAGCAAAGTCGATGTCTGCTGTCAGGACAGCATTAGCGCCTGTCTCACCATTGTTCACAAGAGCCGAGAATATCAACACCTCTCTTGGAGTAGCCAGTTGGTAAACGCCGTCCACAGGATTCAGCATGAAATCGCATCCGTTCAGTCTCTCGGTAATGGCGATTGCCTCTTCAGTTGTAACGTCTCCATCAATGAAATGATTCAGTGCGTCATCAGCTTCCGTAAACCAGTAATCAATCTCATCGTCTGTTAACAGACCTGTGCTCTCCAGGCTTCCAACGACGTCTGCCACTTTCATGGATGCTTCCAGCATGGCGATGTAAGCCATGCGGCTAGCATATACCTGATTGAAGAGATCGGAGAAGTGGTTGATGAGAGCCATCTTGTCTTCTGTCTCTTCGACAGCCTCAATGGCTTCAATGAGATCATTTACCAGACCATTATACATGTTGGGATTCGTGGTGTAGGTATCTTCGCTGGATTCGAAGTCTACAATAGTATTGGCACGAGCCACATAGCCTTCGAGCACTTCAGCCAGTTTCTCGTCAGCTTCCTCTGCTGTGCCAAGATAATAGATGTGCAAGTTGCCGAAAGGCAGCCAGTCGCTTTCTGGTGTTCCGAGACTGCGTACGCCAACTGTCAGGTTGCCGTCGGTGATTTCTGTTGCGCAGAAGTTCAGGTAACGACCTGCGCCATAGGCAACGGGGCAACCGGTCATTCCGCTAGGAACAAAACCAACGATATCGCCATCATCATAAAGGACGTCGCCATCTTCACCAAGGCAGTTAACACCAGGTTCAGCATCTTCCTCAGGGATAACATCCTCGCTCGGAGACATCACGTAGTTGTAGGTGTTGTTCAGATAAAGTTGACCAGCATAGAACTTATTGTAGTAGTGTTCATTGTTGCCGCTGGAACTGCCAGTGCGGAACAGAGCATTGAGGGTCATCATGTAGATACCGTTTGGCATCTCGGCAAGAGACTGATAGAAGTTGAATGTGCCGACTCCAAGTCCACGGAGAATATGCATATCCGTATTGCCACCATGACCGAAGGCGATGCCATCGGATTCTGTTTCCCATCCCTCAAAGCCATCAATAAAGGCAGGATTTACCAGCAAACGTGTAACCTCGGTACCAGCAGTGATGCCACCTGCGATGGCATTCGCGAGCATCTGGTTTACGAAATCAATCTCAGTTGCAAGTGCATCGTCGTCCAGGTTGAGCATATACATGATGTATGCATAGGTGCCGTTAGGATAGTCAGTGCTCGGCTCCAACGTTTCCTGAAGATAAGCCTGAAGGAGCTCAGCCCATTCGCCTGTTACTTCGTTTGCTCCTATGTAATCGATGGCATCATTGCAAACCTTCATATATTCCTTATACTTCGCAACAGACTTCATGATGCTTTCCTTCAACTCGGCTGAAGCCCTATAAGCCTCAAGGAACTCCTCAATGTCGGTGATGCTTTCCCAAGACTCGACCTCTGCCTTGTATGCGTTAACCAGCACTTGGTATGCAATCAAGTCTTCATCTTCGATGAACTCTTTCTCGGCAGCACTAAGCATGTCGATCACTTCAGAGATGTTCTCGCTGTTGATGTTATCGTATCCAGAGATGAAGAGATAAACGTAATCACCTTCGCCTGTAGGCAGAGGATATGGGTCCTCTTCGAGAGTCTGGCGCCATGCAGAATCGACGAACTTCTCTCCGTTCAGATTCCAGCAAATCTCGCCGCTTGCCAGCTGGCTTTCGCTTGTCTCTTCCGGCTCTGTGCCACTTACCGTGACACCATTTCCCGGTACACCCACAAGTTCACCTTCTGTCGTATAATAGTTCTTGCCGGCCCACTTAGAGTTGCTGGCATTGAGCTGACCAATGAAAGGACTTGGATTAGGTGCTATTACGGTGCCGACCGACAGACAGTTCTTGATAGTTACCTTGGTCTTGTTAGCATAACCCAGGATACCGCCGGCATTGGAGCCTCCATCGTCGAGGATTGTTCCATCGAACAGGCAGTCGGTAATGTTGACGTATGCGTTTGCGTTGTTTTGGGTAAGGCCAACAATACCACCCAAGTTACCTACAGTCGTGCCTGCATCAAGAGTACCGGAGTAGATGCAACGGTCAATGTTGATGGTGCCGGTGCTACTCTGGAATCCCAAGATGCCAGCGTGCCTTGACTTGGAGCAGGTAATGTTCAGGTAGCTGTGTATGTCGCTTATGTTAATGGTGCCGCCACCTGCAGAACCTATGACACCAACATATTGATTGAGGCTGTTTAATGTACCGTAAATGGTAAAGTTCTTGACAACGGCACCGCCAGCCAGTTTGCCAAACAAACCGTAGTGGTCGTTGTTGGATGTTACGTTAAAGTTCGAGATGGTAAAGCCTTTTCCGTCGAAGGTTCCTTTGAATGAGTCTGTGCCAATGGGAGCCCAAGTATTGCTACCTAGGACTTTGGAGAGGTCGATGTCAGCAGTCAGGATGGCATTGGCATCAGCGTGCTCGTTGTTGACATATTTGGCGAACCACATGAGCTGTGGGCCGTTTGCAATCTCATAGAAACCATCACTGTTGAGCTCCATGCTGTTAGCTATGGCATTCCAGTCAATGAAGCCGCAATAGTCACAAACGCCATCGACCATGTTGTGGTCGTCCTGAGTGACTTCGGTGAAGTCGTTAGTAAAGGAATAGCCTTCATAGAGGTCGCCGTTGCAATGCTTGTGTCCGTCCATATAGACCTGTGCATGAGTAGCGTCGAATGTGGGCTGCTCGTCTGTGCCCAGTGTCTGATACCAGCCGATGACGGTCTGGTCGCCGTTCAGGAAGTAACATGCTTCGCCGCTTGCAAGCATGGCGGCATCAATACATAATGCTTGTGTCAGGTTGACTCTTCCGTCGTTGTCTTTGCCAGCACCTGTGGCAGTGCCTTCAAGCCAAACATTGCCTGTTAGCCTTGCGAGGTCGTGAGTCCTCAGACGACCTACGATGGCACCACCCCATTTGGGCGTGGGTTCGGATTCGGGGTCAAGACTGGTGAAAACGAGATTACCCAGGTTCAAGCAGTTCTGAACATATGAAGTTGCGTTATTGAGATAACCGGCAACGCCGCCCACGGCACAGCCTTGCTCTTCAAAGTTAATGGTACCATAGTTCGCACAGAATGATACGCTGTCGCCACCGAGGTAACCCACAACGCCGGCAATACAGTCAGTGCTACCTATTCCTATGTTCAATGTGCCGTTGAAGGTACAGTGACTAATAGTGTTACCACCGCGAGCGGAACCTACCACGCCGCCTATGTGACATGCTCCTGCTTCTTCTTCAATGTTGACTAACATATAAGACTGTACATTATAGATGGTGCTGCTTCTAGGATAGGCGATAACACCGGAGCCGTGTCCTCCTAATGCTGTCAGTGTACCACTGATGCTGAAGTTCTTGATGGTGGCACCGTTGGCGTCGCCGATGAGGCCGCCATGTCCGACACTTTCAGTCTCAAAACCTGTAATCTTGTGCCCCTGTCCGTCGAAGATGCCGGTAAAGGCACCAGGTCCAACGTCACCATTGTCCTCGCCAGTAATGACACCGATGGGATTTTCCCATACGATACCGGTCATATCAATGTCGTTAACGAGCACGGCATTGGCGTTGTACTGACCAGATGGTTCTTCGGAGTCCAAATCACCATTCACCAGTTCGGCAAATGCTAGTAGGTCTTCGCCGTTTTTAATCTCGTAGTATGTGACGCCGTCAATCTCTGTAGTGGTCAGGTCGTCAGCCCACGCTTGCATTCCTGACATGCCGAAGAAGGCTGCCAGGATGAGTGAGTAAAATGTTTTCTTCATGTTGTTTTAGGAATTGTTATGGTTAAAAAAGAAGTTCTAGCTTAATAAAATGTTCGGGCGGATTGTGTCCGCCCGAACATTTAAAAGAATTAATGAAGTACTTTCTTGTTGCCAATTATGTTGATGCCCTTCTGCATCTTGCTGAGGCGCTGACCTGCTACATTGTAGATGACAGTGTTCTCGTCAGCCTTCAGTGTGTTAGCAATGCCAGTTGCACCATCTGCACCGAAGGGATAGAACGGCTTAACATCGCCACCAGTGATTACCAAGTAACCTTTGCCTGCTGCAATCGTTGTAGCAGGAGTAGCCTTTGCAAAGCCAACCTCTTCGTTGACTACAGCCAGGATGTACTGAGTGCCGTCAGCCACAACCTCTGCAGTAGCAGCAACCAGGTCGTTGTCGGCACCAAGTTCAGCAGCTTCTGAAGTACCAAAGAAGGTGTATGTGCCTTCTGCGCCCTTCAGGACAACAGCTTCGCCAGCAGGAATTGCTGTTACAGGCTCCAAATGTACATAGCCTTCCTTGTTCTTGTTAGGCTGAGCAGCGAATACCTCGACATCAGCGGGGAAGGTGTTGATGTTCCAAGGAGCAACGAAGGTAGCATAGCCAGCTTCGGTAATCTCTGCATCGATTGACCTGCCCTGATAGTAGAGACGCCAGTTGTCAGTGGTAATCCAGTCGCCACCCTTCACGTCTTCAGCATCACGGAATACACCAATTATCAGCTTGCCATCAACGCCAACCTGAGCTTCGATGGTGTTAACATAAGTACCTACATGGAAGAATCTTGCAGCATCGGCACAACCATCAGGAATTACGATACCGCTTGCGCCTCCACGTCCGTAGCCGGGATAGTTGCCGCTACCTTCAACGATGCTTACCAGAGGTACGCAGTTCTCTTCGGTACCAGCAAACAGGTAAGCCAGCTGACGAACATTGCCTTCATCAGCGCTTTCGAAGTTACCGTCGCGATAGTAACCATTCATCTGAACGGTGTACTTACCAGCGGGCAGACCTTCTACCTCTTGAATCAGATATACATAGCCTTTGCTAGCGGTGTTCCACATTTCAAACATCATGTCGCCTGTCCAGTTTTCTTTCCAGCCCCAGATGCTGCCGGCATTACGTTCCCACTTGGAGTCGCCAAGTTCAGCATTACAATTGGATGCCCACTTGTCGTTGCCGTCGAAGTCATTCTGAGAGAAGGTTGCCTGATGAACGAGGTGACCGAGGTCAACGGGAGCCTCAGGAGTAGCATTCTCTGCAAGAGCCAAGAACTCTTCGGGAGTAACGAAGATCCACTTGTTGAATTCATTGTCAGCACCAGCCTTGTCGGTATCGACTTGCAGACGTTCGTCGTCGGTCATGCCGAGGTAGATGTTATCGCCAGAGTTTTCGCAGTTGATGATATAGTATGTGCCGTCTCCAGCAGCTTCGATTCCCCAAGCCCAGTTAGCACCAGTTGTATTCCAGTCACCACAGTCAACATAACCATTGTGACCAAGAGCATCGTTTCTGCCGCGAACGCCGTTAGGCAGGTTGGTCTGGATGGTGTAGCGGTTTGCTCCGGAAGTGTTAGCGTGCAGAACGCACTTTGCGCCCATGTGGTTCAGAGAAGCGTGTGTACCCCAGTCGTTACCACCGGCCAGGAACATCTTAGCACCTACGTTCAGGATGTAAGCAATCATGCCGTCTGCAGGAGCAGAACCTGTGAAGTCCTCTGTGCGTGCATCAAATGCGAGTTGACGAGCCTTGCGAAGCTGTGCAAGACCTTTGGCAAAGCCATTGCGATAGTTGACATTACTTGCATACTCGATCTCCTCGGCACCAATGCCTTGAGTTTCCATAATAGCAATGGTAGCATCTATAGCTTTCTTGTTGCCGTCGTTGTTGAAGGCATCAACCGGAGCACCTACTGTGTAGAGACCACCGTCAGCATAGCGACCGCCCCAGTTCTGATGAACGTGGAATGCAAATACGTTTACTGTGCCGTCGGTCTTGATGAGAACCTTCTGCTCGTCGGTCAGACGAACGACTTCTTCTTCGAACCAGCCATCGGTCTCTGCCCAAATCTGCTCGCCGTTGATGTAGTACTCGCATGGAGCATCGTCGTGAGCTGCGGGCATGTAGAGGGTTGAAGGTATCTCTCCGTCAACAGTGAAGAAGCGAACTGCATATACATCAGCAGGACGTCCGTCACCGAAGTTGGGCAGATCCTGGCCATAGTTCCAGCTTGTTACGTTGTAGCCGGGAGTGTACCAAGCCTTGCCGTCCTGCTCTGCAGGAGTACCGATGATAACATTGTAGTTAGGATTGCTTGTGTTCCAATCTCCATAGTCAAAGTTGCCTTGAGCTACATATGTGTAGGCCTGGTAGCTGCCGCCCCATTTCATAGAGGGAAGGATGCAGTCGTCATTGCCATTGCTGCTCTCTGCCTCGATGTTAGCATAGGTGTCTCCGAACTCGAAGACTCTCTTGCCATCGATTACGGGATGAGCGTCAACGCCAATCTCTTGACCCCATGCTGCACCTAACTTGTAAGCGATTTCGCCGCTTGCAAGTTGCTCGTCAGTCACATCAACAGGAGCTTCGCAGTTGGCTGCTTTGTTGCCGATAGCAATGGTGGTTGTGGAGCCATCTGCGAGACGGTAGTAGTTGTTCTTTACTTTTTCTGTTACGTCGCCGTTCCAGTTAGCAATGATAGCAGCAGCTGTCGTGCATTCCTCAGAGGCTACAATCTTACCAATGGAGAGACAGTTCTGTATGCCTTGGAAGCCTGGAACTTTGCAATAACCCAGAATGCCACCATACTTGCTGTTCTCGCCGATGATAGTTCCGCTAAAGAGGCAGTTCTTCACACCGCCGCCATAGGTGTAACCCAGGATGCCGGCCTGACAGTCGCCTGCACCACTGTGTGTCAGTGTGCCTGCATATTCGCATTTCTCTACGAGAATCTTGCTTCCGGTTGTGCAGCCACCTACGATACCGCCGGTGTGAGCCTTGAAGTTGGAGACATTGATGTCCATGTCGCTGTAGATGCCGGTAACCTTTGAGTTGCCTTCTGCTTGTCCGACAAGGCCATTATAGTTGTAGCCGTCTGATGTCAGCGTGCCGCTGATGCGGAAGTCCTTGATAACTGACTCGCCATCGATGTAGCCAAACAGGCCGTTATTATTGCTTGTGGCTGTGTAGCTGAAGTTCGTGATGGCATGACCTTGACCATCGAAGATGCCGGTGTACTTGGCTTTGTCGTTGCCGATGGGAGCCCACTTCTTGCCTGTCAAATCGATGTCGGCTGTGAGGATTGCATTGGCACTGCCAGGAGTGTGTTCTGCATTGATGGTAACGGCAAACCAGCGAAGCTGATTGGGTGTACCAATCTCGTAGATGCCGTCGTCGTTTGCATCCATATATTCGGGGTCGAACGTGTCGCAATATGAGCAGAAACCATCATCGAAGTCGTGGTCGTCCTTTGCGGCTGGAGTGTTGGTGTAACCGGTTACGCCTTCGTATGCTGTGCCGTCGCAGTGCTGTCGTCCTGCAGGATAAACTACGTCGGTGCCGTAAGGCTTGGGATAATCAACGACGCTATCGAAGTCGTCTGTGCCTACGACGATAGCAACTTCCTTGTTACCTCCGACTACTGCGCTGGCAGTGATCGAGATGTCGATAGTGCTGTAAATCTTCTCTTCGGTCATCTTGCCGTGAAGAGTGAAGGGGATATTCTCGAAGCTAACGTAGCCAGCGTTAACCAGAGTCTGGTAGAGTGTGGGCAGATCCTCGAAGGGAATCGTGAACGTGCCATTCTCAACGTCAAAGTGTGTCAGGCCATCCTCGCCTCTGGAGGTGGGAATGTTGTCCAAACTGATTGATGGAACGTTAGCCTCTACACCATTAATTACAACAGAGAAGTTGGTGAGGACGATGTTGATAGTGCCGTCGCCGTTGTTGACAAGTGTGATGTCTGTCGTTTGAGTCTTGGGATTGTTGTCGTCGCCATTGACTGTTCCGACATATTCTACGCCAGTATAGGTAAGCTCTTCCCAAGTTATCTTGTCCAGTGTCTGGAACCAATTGACGTCGTCTGACTGATCACCGTTCAGAGCATAGCAAATCTCGCCACTTGCAAGTTGTTCTGCTGTAACCGCTACCGGTGCAGTGCCTTTTAATGTGACGCCGGATTTGAGATTACCTACAACGTTACCTTCTACATAATAGTTCTTCTCGGCACATGAGGAATTGCTACCATTGAGCTGACCAAAGAACTGACCAGGCTTGGCTGCAGTCAAGGTGCCATAAGACAGGCAGTTCTTGATGGTTACCACAGTGCCGTTGGTATAACCGACTATGCCACCGACATTGTCTCCTGTGCCGTCGTCGATCTCTCCGTCGAACAGACAGTTGCTAATGTTGACGAAGGCAGCGGTGTTGTTATTCGTGAGTCCCACAATACCGCCAAAGTTACCTGTTACGTTTCCTGTAACGGTAAGTTTGCCAGAATAGGTGCAACGGTCAATGTTGATTGTACCGGTACCTGTTTGTGCTCCCAAGATACCACCATGCCTTGACTTTGAGCATGTAATGTTGAGTTTGCTGTGTACATCGCTGATGGTAACGGTCCCACCATCAGCCGAGCCTACGACGCCAACATATTGATTGCTGTTGCTGATAATAGAGCCTTCGATGGTGAAGTTCTTAACGACTGCACCGTCAGTGAGGTAGCCGAACAAACCAGCCCTGTCTGAGGTCGTCGATAGATTGAAGTTGGAGATGGTGTATCCGCCGCCGTCGAAGGTGCCAGTGTATTTGGCTTCGGCGTTTCCGATGGGGGTCCATTCCTCTCCAAGCAGGTTAATGTTACCTGTCAGCACGGCATTGGCTGATGTCTCGCCGCCGTTCACTGCTTCAGCGAATTCGAGGAGTCCCTCGGCATCGCTAATCTCGTACGTGGTTTGTGCCCACGCATTCATTCCCATCAAACCCAATAGGGTAGTTAGGAGAAAATAGTAGAGTTTTTGCCTCATTTTGTTTGATTTTGGTTAAAAATATGATTAATTGATAGATTTTCCGTGTAAAATTAAGTCTTTTTATATTATGTTCGTACATGCGCACGCCTAATTCATTATTAATTAACAATTATTAACAACATCTATACAAGAGTTTGCTGAGCCTCTGCTATGAAAGTGGTAAATCGGTAGGAGACGAGAAATGAGCGAATGTGGAATTGTCAAAAAGAAAGAGAAATATTGGATTTGCTTTCATTGTGTCAGTTTTGTGCTTTCGCAAAACAGGGCTAAAACGAGGCCGAAACAGGTTAAATTTGCCGATGAGACGTGCTTGGTTCGCAAACTAGCCACGCCTAGTTGGCCAACTAGGCACGTCTAGTTTGAATTTTCTCCTGCCCAAATCCGTGGATTTCTACAGCCAAAAATGGCAAAAAACGCGGTAAAATGGGGCGATTTTGCCATCTGTAGTTATCAAAATGACACATTGTGCCGAATCTGCAGGCTTGTAACTTCCTCTGTTTCAGCGCGCATTCGTTTTAAGCGCGAAAAAGCGTAAAAGGGTACAAAAGTAGGGTCGAGAGTGTTTTAATCGGTTCTCGAAGATTTGGTAAAAATCAAGGTGTAAGCAAATCGGCTGATTTGCTTACACCTTGTCAAATCGGAAGTTGCGCTTTTATGGCAATTTCACTTTCGCCATAACGGGGAAGTGCGTGGAAGGCAGGCGACGCTTGTAGCTTCCGTCACTCTCCTTTGTGAAGTAGCCGTATTGCAGTTGTCCGTATGCTTTGACGGTTGTAACTTTCTTGTTGGCAGTGACGAAGTCGTAGCGGTTGCTGCCGTGATTGTTTTCAAGGTCAAAGTTGTTTACCGTTCCATACTCGGCACTGACGATAGGAGCCTTTGTGTAGCAGTCGTTGAATTTGCCTGTCATCCTGGTGTATGCTGTTTTCGTCTCGTTTACACCAAGGTAGCCGACGAGGAAGACAGCCACATTCTCTTTGTTGATCACATCGGCTGCCGTGCGGATGCGAATCATCGAAGAGAGAGCCACGCTGTCGGCAAGGCACATGTTTAAGACGTAGAAGGTTTTTCCTTCCTTTTGGAATTTTGCCCACGAGCAGGTGCTGCCTTCGGGCATGTCTTCGACTACGCTGCATGTGTCGAGTTCTACGGTCTGGCTGTTGTAAAGGATGTCTCCAGCCAGCTTGTAGGAAGCTATGTTTGTCAGGCCTGAGTTCATGCCTGTCCTAATTGCTGAAAGTTGGGACGAAGAAGCACTTTGCAGCCCCAGGACATCAGGCATTTCGTACCTGAACATCTCGCAGATGGTGCCTTTTCGGGTTGCCCACTTGTCGTTGCCGTCGCCATAGAGTTTCTCTTCACTTTCGGTAGTGACATAGAAACTGCCAATGTAGAGGTCCTGTGCAACAGCGCAGAACGCCATCAATGTAACGATGATGAATAATATAGACCTTTTCATTTTCTTATGTATTTCTTGCCGTTAATAATGTTGATACCCTTCTGAGCTTTCATGAGACGCTGACCCGAGAGGTTGTAGATAATCCCGTTAAGGTCGTTGGAGCCCTTAAGGTCTGTGATGCTGGTAGCGTCGATGATGAGCAACGTGACTTCCTGTGGCTGTTCGCCTGCGGCTGTCAGATAGGCTTGGAAGGCACTCGTCACGACGTCGTCCGCCGTATATTGGAAGGTGTTGCCGTTGAAGACATAGCCTCCGGCTGTAGTCAGTTCGTCGAGCGTTCCTGTAAGCAGGAAGTTTGCAACAGGAAGAGACGTGTCGGCAGGTGGAAGGGCGATTGGCACATCATTGGCTTTCACTTCGAATGTCTCGCCAACGAGATGGTAGAGGCCAGGCGTGTATGCTCCGAGCGAAGAGCATGGGGCAATCGCCAGCACAGAGCCTTCGGTCTGTTCGGGAACGACCTCGTAGAGCTGTACGTCGTCGGACGATTCCGCGGCAAAGGGCAGATAGATGGTTCCCCATGCGTTGGTTGCTTGACCTGTGTAGCTGGCATAGTCGGCAGTGAAGGCAACAGGTGTCGAGAAATAATTGACAAGGGCGAGGTTTGCAAGATGTCCGCCATCGTTGACGTAGAAGCTGTAGTTCGTCTGGTCGTCTGGTGTCTTCTGCTTGCCCTGCTCTCCCTGATAGACAATCTTGTGCTCAGGTTCCCCGCCGATGATGGGATAGGGGTCTGTCTGCTCGCCTTCGCACAGGTTCTGGAAAAAGACGAAGTCGGATTCTTCCTTCCCGTCGTTGAGCAAGAAGGTAAGTTCTCCGCTGGTTACGTCGTCCGTCGTCACTACCGTGGCACCAGTGGCAGAGGTTGCATCTGTGCTTAAGCCGAAAGCTGACAGGGTGGCTCCGTCCAAGTAATAGAGGTTGGAAGGAGGTGTCGTCATTGCCTGCTTCTGTCGGCCTATAATCTGTCCGGCATATTGCATGGCGCCGGTTACGGTGCCTACGTTGGCACAATAGGATATCTGGAATCCGTTGCAGTTCACATAACCCAGTATGCCGCCTAGGTTCGTCGTGGCACCGGTTGACTTGACAGTGCCATAATTGATGCAGTAGGAAATGCTGTTAGCTGTTCCATCCGCATAACCTACGATGCCACCTGCAGTGTCGGTGCCGGCGTCAGTGAGTTTGCCAGCGTACGAACAACGGGTGACGGTGGAGTTGTTGAACAATGAGCCAGCAATGCCGCCGATGTGTTTCGTGTAAGTATTTGCCTTGCTGGCAGTGATGTTCAAAGAAGAGTGTACGTCCGTGATAGTAGTAGCGTCAGCATATCCCACGACGCCGTGCTCGCCACTCCATTCTGCGACGGTAAGTGTGCCGCTGAGATGGAAGTTCTTGATGGTGGCCCCAGATGTCTTGCCAAACATGCCGGAATACGACTTGCTCGTCTTGATGGTAAGGTTCTGGATTGCGTATCCCTGGCCATCGAATGTACCTGTGTAAGGCTTGCTTTCCGTGCCAATGGGCACCCAGCTGTTTACTCCCGTCATGTCGATGTCGTTCAGCAGGACTGCCTTTGCTGCCGTGTTCTGTGTAAATCCTACTAAACCGTTGACAATGTAGGAGAAGGCTAGCAGCTCTTTAGGCGTAGAGATTTGGTAAACGCCGTTGACAATAGGCGGTCTGGTTGTCGCAAGCTCTTCCGTTGGTGCGGTGTTCTTGTAAGCAAGCTTTGCGAACACGGGACTATGGTCTGAATATGCCTTCAAGGCATAGTTCGCTGTACCATCGGTAGAATAGTAGCATGGGTTGAGCACTGCATAGTGTATAATGTTGAAGGCTCTTTGTGTGACAAAGATGTGGTCAATGCGGCGCAGCTCTCCGCTGACAGTGCTGTAGTTGTTGGCATTGAAGCCAGGGCATGTGCCATTAGTCATGAACTTCTGTTTGGTCTTGTCGAAACTGTCATAGAGGAAGCCAGAGTTAAAGAACAACTTGTATGCGTCGCCTGTCTGCACAGCATTGTAGTCACCCGTTATGATGACGGGAGCAGTTGTACTCGCAAGTTCCTGAATCTTTTGCTTTATCAGATAGTACGACTGCTGGCGGTTCGTCTCGTCAAGGTCCATGTGGGTATTGAAGTGATAGACAACCACACCGGTTGCCTTGTCGTAGAACTTACCCCAGGTGCAGATGCGGTAGTACTGAGTGGAGCCGCCTTTGCTCGGGAAGCCTTTCGAGGACTGGTAGGGTGTGTCGCTAAGCCAGAAGTCGCCGTGGTCGAGAAGTTCCAAGCGTTCCTTGCGGTAGAAGATGGCGGAGAACTCACCGCTTGTGCCGCCGTCATTACGTCCCACACCGATACGTCCATAGCCGGTCAGTCCGTTTGTCATGTCGTTCATCTGAGTATTCAGTGCTTCCTGTACACCCAGCAAGTCGGGCTGCTGGAAGTTGACGAGGTTGATGAGATAGGTGCGCCTCGTATCCCAGCCGTTACCTGCTTTTGTGTCATCGCTGTTCTTGTAGCGAAGGTTGTAGGTACACACCGTGAGTTCTTGTGCTTGTACTGCAAGGATGGCAAGCAGCAAGAAGGTTAAATGTAATAGTTGTCGTTTCATATATTATTGGTTAAAGGGTTTTATTGTTCGAAGTTGAATTCCAGTTGAGGGGAGCCGAGCAAGTTGAAGGTCATGCGATGGTAGGGTGTTGTGCCGTGCTCTCGTATGGCTTGACGATGCGCAGGAGCAGGGTAGCCTTTGTTGCTGTCCCAATGATAAAGGGGGAATTCTTTGTGGAGTTTCAGCATGTGGTCGTCCCTGTATGTCTTTGCCAAGATGCTGGCAGCCGCGATGCTCATGTACTTGCCGTCGCCCTTGACGATTGTCGTGTAGGGCAGACTCTTGTATGGCATGAAGCGATTGCCGTCGACGATAACCTCCTCTGGTCGTAGCTTGAGTCCGTCGAGGGCGCGGTGCATAGCAAGGATGCTGGCTCGGAGAATGTTTATCTTGTCTATCTCTTCATTGCTGACGATGCCCACTGCCCAAGCCAGTGCCTCGTGCTCTATGACCTCGCGCAGGGCGTAGCGCTTCTTCTCGGAGAGCTGCTTCGAGTCGTTGAGGAGGTCGCTCTTGAAGTCGGGCGGCAGGATGACGGCAGCGGCAAAGACTGGTCCAGCCAGGCAGCCTCGTCCTGCTTCGTCGCAGCCTGCCTCGATGACATCTTTATGGTAATAGGGCAACAGCATGTTTCTTATTTCTTAATGATGGCTCTGATGATGAACCAGAAGTGCTTGGTGACGGTAGGCCACCAGCCGTAGTAGTGTATCATGATGCGGAATCGCTCCATGAGTGAGGCGCGGTGGTTACGGGTCGTCATACCTTCGTTGAGATAATCCGTCAGGACTAGATGTGTGTTGACTATTCGCAGACGGCGACGAGTGGCTCGTCGGATGAGACGGATGCACCAGTCGAAGTCGCCAGAGAAGCGGTAGCGAAGGTCGTAGAGTTCTTGTTTTGCCAGGTCGGTTCTGGCGTAGAAGGATTGATGACAGACGAGCATGCCATCGCGGAAACTGTCTTGTGTGAGTTTTTCCGGCGGTGTGAGTCTGCGACGGCGAAGGAAGTTGCCTTCGTTGTCGACAAGATGTGTGTCTCCATACAGGATAGCTGGGTGACGATGTCCGCCTTTTGTCCATCCGGCATGCTTGGCAACGGACGAGATGGTGTCGTTGCTGTGCAGAGAGTCGCCGGCATTGAGGAAGACGATATAGTCGCCTGCTGCATTGAGAATCGCCTTGTTCATCGCGTCGTACAGACCATTGTCGGGTTCGCAGACGAGTCGGATGTTATGCCGCGCCTGGTTCCTCTCGACGTATCGCTGCACGAGGGAGAGCGTGTGATCAGTGGAGCAGCCGTCGATGATAAGATGCTCTATGCGGGCATAGTCTTGCGAGGCAACGCTCTTGAGTGTGCGCTCGAGGGTTGCCTCTGCGTTGTAGGTGACGGTTGCTATGGTGATGAGCGGCTTCATGTCAGGTTTGGTATAGTTTGATGTATTGCTGTGCGACGTGTGTCTCGCCGTAAGCATCGGCAGCTTTATGATGAGCGGCTTCTCGCAGGTCGTGGCTGAGGACGAACCGTATGCCTTCTGCCAAGTCGGCAGCATCACGGTAATGTGCTACATAGCCGTTCTTCATGTGGTCTATCATCTCGGGTATGCCGCCTATGTCGAAGCCCACGCAGGGTGTGCCGCAACTCATCGCTTCGGCAATCGTGTTGGGCAAGTTGTCCTGCAGACTCGGTGTGATGAAGGCATCGGCAGCATTGTAGAGCATCGGCATCGTCTTCTCATTGACAGAGCCGAAGCAAGTGGCCTTGATGCCGTCGGGCAATGGAATCTGTTCCGAGTTCTTGCCGACAATGAGCAGGTGCAGGTCATCTTCGTGAAGTTGCTGTAGAGCTTCGACCAGATATTTGATGCCTTTGCGCTCGTCGGTTACCTTTTGGCTGCAGAAGAGGAGCAGTCGCTTGTCTTGTGGCAGACCGAGCGATGTTCGTGCCTGTTGCATGTCGGTAGGGTGGAAGAGGGCAGAGGGGATGCAGTTGTTGATGTGCTCCACGCGTTCCCCAGGCATGGCGCGTCGTGCCTCGTTGGTAATCCATTGGCTGCACCCGACGAAGGTGGGATGCCCTTGTTGGTACATCGCGAGCTTCCGCTTATATATGTTATAAGGTAGGGAACCGCAGAGAAGGGGGCAGTGTCGACATTCCTTCTCCTGGCAGTCGCCTCGATAATGACAGACGCCAAGGTAGGGCCATTCGTCGTGGAGCGTCCATACGACTCGCTTCCCACTACTCATAATTCTGCCCATTTCATCGAGAGAAAGCATGCCTTGATTGACCCAATGCAGGTGGACGACGTCAGCCTCTTGGTACTCTCTTGTGCGAGTGATGTCGATGCCCCATTTTGCAATGTCAGCCTGCCAAAGGCGAGAGTTCCGGAAACCGCAACGAGGCAGGATGGCGAGGCGTTCCATGAACTTAGGAAACTTGTTGCCGACCTTGCAAACGGTAATGGCATCGGTCTGCTTGTCGCGCACCATATGCTTTGCCTTCATGCCGTTTTTGCCCAAGGCTTCCATGAGTCGACGGGCGGCAATGGCACCGCCTCCGCAACATTCGCTTGTGCTTATGAGCAGGACGTTCATCGATAAGCCTCCTTCCCCATCCATTTGTTGATGCGGTTGCGGATAGATGTAAGTATAAATCGGAAGTTTCCGTATCGAAGATTAAGTAGCAATTCCTCGATGGAACGGCCTATTTTTACCATCGGACACATCCATCCCATGATGCGATAAGCCCGATGTCGGTAGGCGACGTGCTCAATGATGTAGGGTGAGTGAACGATGCTGTGTCCTTCGGGGAGCTCGAAGCGCTTCATCGTGAAGATGCGCCTGTAGCCGCGAGGCATTGTCTTGAGCGAACCGCCGAAATGTGTGCTGTCGGCAGTAGCGCCGAGGTTGTTTATCATGTTCTTGCGGGGTACGATGGCAAGGCCATTGCTCAAAAGCAAGTGCGACCAGAAGATGGTCTCGTAGAAAGCCTTTCCTTGCTGACGATGCTTCCGGCACATGGGCAGGAAGTCGTCGCGATAGCCCCGTTCGCGTATCAGCTCTTCCAGCTGACGCACGGCAACCGGATTGTCGAGCCAGGTGTAGTGCTCGTCCCACTGATCTATGACGCGTCGCCACGATGCCCAGCCCCAGATGCTGAAGTTGGTCGAGAAGAAGTAGTCGCCCTCTATGTCTGCGGTTTGTTCCTCGACATTGAAGCCGCTGACCATCGTGATGCGTTCGTCCTGTTCATAGCGCTCCAGCATCTTCTTGCAGAACAAGAAGAAGCTGACGGCAGGCACATCGTCGTCCTCAAGTACGACGCACTTGTCGACACGGCTGAAAGCCCATTTCTGCGATATGAACTCGGAGGGGTCGCAGCCGAAGTTCTTCTCCTGATAGAGCGTCTCTACCTGGCATTCCCAATCAACTTGTGCCACGATTTCGCGGCAAGCCATGATGCCAGGCATGTCAGCCTCCGAGCGCGGTCCGTCCTGATAGAGAAACAATCTCGACGGGCGAGCCTCCTTGACTTGTGCAAAGACCTGACCCAGTTGCTGCGGCCTGTTGAAGAACAGAATGAGCACCGGAATATCGACAAGATAGGGTTTCATGCCTGCAAAGTTACGAAAAGTCAGGCGAAACGCAAAGGAAAAGAAAGAATTTCTTTCCTTTCATTGCCGAACGGTAGTAACTTCGACGTAATCTTCAGTTCGAGTAGTTGCAAATTTAAATCGCAACTTGCGTTTGTAGAGATGCAACTTGTGATTGTAGAAACGCAACCTGCGATTGTAGAAACGCAACCTGAGTTTCAAGAATTGAACGTGCAAGACAGAAGAATATGCTACGAAAAAGCATTTTTTTTCGTCTATTCTACATAAAAATAAGAAATAGGTGGACAAAAAGCATACAACATATTGTAAAAAATCGTATCTTTGCCCAAGAGTGTATACAAAAGTGTACATCTTGCGACACAACTGAAACTAACAGACTTATTAACACGAGATGCTACATAACAGGCTCTTCGAAAAGAACTACCTTCGAATGAAAAAACTATTCTTGGCTGCCGTCTTCCTGATTACTTTTATAGGTTGCTCGGAGAATATCGACACTTCGGCGAGATACGTCTTCCTGCAAAAGACCATCACTGAGTACCTCGAAAGCAAGGACTACTACAGCGAATATGTTCGCTTGCTGGGTGAAGTGCCCGTAAGTATGGTATCCAATACGACGCTGAAACAGCTGCTCTCTGCTCGCGGCCATTACACCGTGTTTGCTCCCACAAATGATGCCATCCAGGATTATCTCGATTCGCTCTACAGGAAGGGGCTGATCGTGGAGCCTTCGTGGGACGGTTTCACCAGCGAGAATGACTTGGACAGTATCAAGAAAGTCATCGTCTATAATAGTATCCTCGACAGCGGCGACCAGGAAGCATACGATGTGACCTCCTTCCCCGAACACGAACATGAGTTCGGCTTGGCGAACATGAACGATCGGAAACTCCGCATCTTCTACGGCTCACAAGACCCCGACAGCATCTCCATCGACGGGATGGCCTTGGTCTCCAAAACGAATAGAGGCATCCCTCTCATCAATGGATATATCCATCAGGTTGAGGGCGTCATAGCCCCAAGCAACGATCGTCTGGGTGACTTCCTGCGTGTCTGGTCTCGCGAAAAGGGAAGTGGCTACAATGTCATGGCGCGATTGCTGATTGCCTGCGACCTTGTAGATACGCTCGATGCCTATCGCGATGAGACTTGGGAAATGCTCTACCAGACAAAAGGAGTGAAGGACTTGCCCAACCACACCTCCGTCGGACAGAAGGGCACCATCCCTGAGCACCGCTACTACGGCTATACTCTCTTCGCCGAAACCGACCGTTTCTGGGAAGAGAAGTTCGGTAAGAGTGCCGACGAGATTACCATAGAAGAGGTTTGTGACTTCCTGCGTTCGTCAGGATACTTCGACTATATACCAGGAACGCTGTACGACGACGACTACACTAACCAGATGAATGTGCTGAACCAGTTCGTCACGTACCACCTCCTGCCTCAGCGCATCGGCAGAGAGAAACTGGTCATCCACTACAACGAAACCGGCTACAACTACACCTCAGCCAAGGGTCCCACCATTCCCATCATGGATTTCTACCAGACGATGGGACTTCCGAGAATGCTCAAGACCTACGAGAGCCTCGAGTCGAACGGCCTCTATCTTAACCGTTTCCCCATCCTGAGGAACGGCAGAGGACAGTTCGGACCAACCAAGGAGAACATCAACGACTATCACGAGAGCGGCATGTTCTATACCATAAAAGGCTCTAGCACCACGCCAGACGAGAACGAAGGCATCCGCATACTCACCAGTACCGAAGCAGGGACTGATGCTTCCAACATTGTCAACGCTATCGTCTATCCCATCGACAAACTGCTTGTCTGCACTGAAAACGTGTGTAACACGATGTCGAGTCAGCGCATCCGCTTCGATGCATGCTGCACAATGCCCGAACTGATGAATAATGACATTCGCCAGACGCGAGCCTACTATTCCTACGGCGCGCCGAATGTCCGAGCCATTCCCACGAACTATCCTTACATCGACGGCGTTGAGATACGCGAAGGAACGCAGTTCTACTACCTGCAAGGCTACATGTCGGGCTGGCACAACCTGCAAGGCGACGAGTTCAACGTCATAGGTCGTTATGACTTTACCATGCGTCTCCCGCCAGTTCCGCGAGCAGGGCAGTACGAAATACGCTTTGGTGTCGCCACGGGTTCTTATGTTCGTTCGATGGCTCAGGTCTATTTCGGCACTCGTCGCGACAGGATGGCCGTAACAGGTATCCCTATGGATCTACGTCTCGGAGGCTTGGAGATGAGACAACCCAGCGGCACTACTCCGTCGAATGTGGGTTGGGAAGCGGACACCGACGATGAGGAGTATAACGACCGCGTCACGAAGGCAATGCGTACGAAGGGTTTCATGAAAGCGCCGAATGCGTGGTGCAATGCCAACGGAAGCGGTAGTCCTGTGCGCACGTTCCATTATATGTCGCGCCGCATCATCATTAGCACTTTCCTACAACCCTACCAGAATTACTACATTCGCTTCCAGTCAGTCCTCGAAGCAGAAGCCAAGGAGTTCTACATGGACTACTTTGAATATGTCGCCAAAGAGGTCTATGACAATCCCGAGGAAGCAGAAGATATCTGGTAAGGTCAGGCTTCCGATTTAGCACGAAGTAAAGCATTAAAAAATTAGGCACGCCTAGTTAGTCAACTAGACGTGCCTAGTTTGTAAATTAGCCGTGCCTAATTGGGCAACTAGCCGTGCCTAGTTTTATATCCAACCATCAAGGGTGAATGAAGTCAGCCAGAGGTTCAGCGTTGCCATGCCTGCCGTGAGCACTAAAGAGAGCAGGAAGAAGATAGTGCTCAGCCAACTGCTGGTGAGCGCGAAGTAGTGCGCGATGAGCGGACTGGCACTGGCAATGAGTAAAGCCATCGTGGTCTGAAAATGCTCGGGCTGAAGCAGGAGGTACGTCATCAGCAGCAACGTCTGCGATACATATATATATAGTATCATGCGCACGCGTATCTTGTCGTCGTAGTTATTACGGAGATAATGCAGGATGCCCACGATGCTAAGCAAGGCGACGACGCCTGCGGAAACCTGCTCAATGAAGGAAAGCCCAGTTCCCAACTCTTCTATAAGGGGGAGGGAGAAATGGTAATTGTAGAATGGTAAATGTTCAATGAAGTTGTCTCGCATGACAAAGCACCAGACGGCATAGCACCAGTAGGGCACTATGATGCCGATGATGCCTGCCCAGAACGCTTTCCGTGGCAAGGTGCGCAAGAAGATGGCGAGGTAGAGAAAGTAGGGAATCGCCATCAGCAACATGACTGGCGCGAAGAAACTGCCAATGCTGAGCATCAGAAAGGCGTGGAAGACGAACTTCTGAGGGCGGTGCCGCTGATAGCAACGAAACAGCAGGTAATAGCTAACACTGAGGAGCAAGGCCACTATAATCGGCTCTCCAAGAGGATGCATAAATGCCAGGCTGGCAGCCAAAACAATCCAGACGCATGACATCATGCGGGTTCGGATGCGGATGATGTGCAGCTGGCCGTTCGTCTCCATGACGATGTAGGTCGTCAGCAGGCAAAGAGCAAGTCCCAGCAGGCAGGGAATAGAGAACTCCCTTTGCGGCAGCCACCACATGGCAACCGCCATTACGACGCAGAAAGGCAACGTAAAGACACTTCCTGCTATTCTGTTCTGGAGCTTGTTATGCTTCAATGGCCGTCAAATGGAAAATGGTAAATTGTTAGAGGGTTAATGTCTTAAAGGTCGGCACCAATGTCTCTGCGGAAGTTCTTGCCTTGGAATGTTATCAGCTTAGCGTTGGCAAAACTTTTCTGTAGGGCTTCCTCCTTGTCTTTGCCATAACTGCTTACGGCAATGACTCGCCCGCCGTTGGTGACGACTTGGCCGTCCTTCATGGCTGTGCCGGCATGGAAGACGATGCTGCCCCACACGTCTTCAATGCCACTTATGGGAAAGCCTTTCTCGTACGAGCCAGGATAACCACCGCTGACCAGCATGATGCAGACGGCTGCACGCTCGTCGAACTCGACTTCCTTCTCTGCAAGTGTGCCCGTGGCAACGCCTTCGAAAAGGTCCACGAGGTCGCTTTTCAGGCGCAACATGACGGTCTCCGTCTCCGGATCACCCATGCGAACATTGTACTCGATGACTTTTGGGTCGCCTGCCACGTTGATGAGTCCGAAGAAGATGAAGCCTTTATAGTCGATGCCTTCGGCTTTCAGGCCTTCCACTGTGGGGCAGATGATGCGGTCTTCCACCTTCTTCATCCACTCCTTGTCGGCAAAGGGAACAGGACTCACGCTGCCCATGCCGCCTGTGTTCAGGCCGGTATCGCCCTCGCCGATGCGTTTGTAGTCCTTTGCCTCGGGCAATATCTTGTAGCTTTTTCCGTCGGTCAGGACGAAGACGCTGCACTCGATGCCGCTCATGAACTCCTCGATGACGACACGACTACTTGCGCCGCCAAACATGCCGCCAAGCATCTCGCCGAGTTCCTTCTCTGCCTCTTCGAGCGTCGGCAGAATGAGAACGCCCTTGCCGGCACACAGTCCGTCGGCCTTCAAGACGTATGGAGGCTGCAAAGTTCTCAGGAAAGCCTTGCCCTCGTCGAGTGTCTCGCCGGTAAAGGTACGATAGGCTGCCGTGGGGATACCATGCCTTTGCATAAATCCTTTGGCAAAGTCCTTGCTGCCCTCAAGCACGGCGCCCTTCTTGCTGGGACCAATGACGGGGATGCTCTTGAGCAGTTCGTCGTTCTTGAAGAAGTCGTAGATGCCGTTCACTAAGGGGTCTTCAGGACCCACCACGACCATCGTGATCTGCTTTTCGATGCAGAAATCCCTGATTCCATCGAAGTCATTGACCTTGATGTTGACGTTTTCGCCTACCTCACTTGTGCCGGCATTACCGGGGGCGATATACAGTTTCTCACACTTCGGACTTTGGCTGATTTTCCAGGCAAGCGCGTGTTCGCGACCGCCGCTACCTAACAAGAGTATTTTCATAATGTTTCTTTCTGTTATTTATGCCACAAAGGTACGACTTTTTTCTGATATAATGTTAAAAGGTAAGGGCAGGATGCGAATTATTTGTATCTTTGGTGAACGATTTGCGTTTTGAGGTGTTTATCTTAACGAGAGCAGCTCGAATTAATAACAAAATAAACGAGAAAGATGAAGAAGACAATAGTTATTATCGCGGCACTGATGTTGTGTGTGCCGACCTTCGCGCAGAAGGCAGAACCCATAGAGTCCATCATTACCAATTGTCACGAGCCTGAATGGTATGGGCAGCAGGCTGATTTGTGGCAAAAGATTGTAGATGAGAACCCTAAAGACCAGAATGCTTGGCGGAATCTCTTCAGGGCGTCGTATTACAAGGAACATCTTGGTGGCGGATGGGACGGGAATAAAGATGAATCGGAAACAGCCAATATCCTTCGCAAGATGCAGGACGCCATCCCATACAGCTATGTGCTGAACCTTAGTAAATGTCGTTTCTGTCTCACTACGGATAGTGCCGCCATGCGAGGCGACAATATCTATCGAGCAATAGAACAGATGCCGGAAGATGCTTCGGCTGAGGATGTTGACTATCTTGCCTGCCGTCTTTGGAGTATTGACCCTGAGAATCCGCTTGTGAAAGAACTCTTCACGAAAGCTTACGAAAAGCGATGGTTTCCCGCTCGAATCATGCAGTACAACCGAAACATGCTTTTGAGTATGCAATCTGGCGCGCTTTATTTCGCGAATGGAGATGTTCTGCTTGCTCCCATGAAGATGCTGCAGGAGGCACTCGAAGAGCGACAGGACGTCACCATCATTCCCATCTCTTATTTCCACTCTGATTCCTTTATGGATGCACTCTACAAGCGTCTGGGCGTCAAACCAATGAGGATAGATGTGCAGGACTATGGGAAGTACGGAGAAGACTGGTTCAAGTACTACGAAGCGGACATCATCATGTATCTCATAAAAGAGAGCAAACGCCCGACTTACTTCTCGACTGATATCCTGAGCCATACCAAACTCGACAAAGACAGCATTTACAACGAGGGACTTCTGCTGAAATACAGCCCTAAGCAATACAACAACTTCGAGGTTGCGATGCATAATGTGAAGGAAGTCTACAGCCTTGAGTACCTCTCTCAGCCTGACCTCGTCTATGATTCTTGGGTAACGAGTCAGCAACTTGACCTCAATAATGTGACGCTTCTCTCTAACCTCATCTCTAAGTTCAGGAAGAAAGGTGAGACAGATCAAGCAGACAGGTTGCACAAGATACTTAGCAAATGTGTCGAGAGATGCCCGTTGCTGGAGCATCCAGATGCTAAAGAGGCAATTATTAGGAAGTTCAAAGAAGAGTCGGCAGAATGACATTACCACTTTTGTTAAAACCCTTCAACTCGCTCTCAGACGATGAGCTGATGCAAAGGGTGAGCGTTAAGGACGATGATAGGGCTTTTGGCGAGCTCTATCGTCGCCATGCTCGTAGGCTTATGGGCTTCTTTTTCAGGCAGTTGAATGGCAATGAAGCTTTGTCTGCTGACCTGACTCAAGACGCTTTTATGCGTGTCTGGACGGCTCGCGACAAGTTTTCTGGAACCAACTTCCGCACTTGGATGTTCACGATTAGCTACAATCTTTTGAAGAACTACTATCGTCACGACGAACATCAAAAAGAGTATGAAT
>JAFYYO010000331.1 GCA_017557475.1 Bacteroidaceae bacterium | reverse complement strand
TCTCTTGCACGCAACGCCATCCCTGCGGAATTGCGCCTGTAACGACGGTGGAGAAGTCGAGATTGAGGACAGAATTCAGATCTTCGAACACAGGCTCGATGCTGACGTTGTCGTTTGGCATGATAAATGTAATCTTGCTCAGGTCGTCAGAGAGTTCGATGGTCTTCGCCATCGTATAGAACACGGAGTTTATCACGCGCAGTTCTTTCAGGGCGTATCCATATCTGGCGCTGATGTTAAGGGTGATGGTATCGCCTTCTTCTGCTTCAGTTTTGTTGGCTGTGATAGTGCCGAATTCTGTTTCCTTGATGTCAACGAAGTAGGTCATCGGAGCGACATCGGCAGGTTGGTAGCAGATTTGGTCATTATATAGGGGAAGCCCACGATTGTTGTTGATGGTGAGGTCGTTGGTGCTTGCGTTGAGGTTTGCTTCTACGTTCACCCATTTCCACTCGTTTTCTTCGGTCTTTTCGCATGTAATGGTCTGGGAAGAGCCATTTACCTTCACAAGGATATTGCCCCTCTTGGTCGAACAAGTATAGCGTATGCCGATGACATAATCGCCTTCCTGTCCTTCCTTCAACTTCAGCTGATGACGCAGCGACCCAGTTCTGTCGGTACCCATATCCATAAAGCCGTTGCCTGCATGCCCGCGAACGCTGGGATACTCGCCATAAGGATTCGTGGTGCACTTCTTGATGTTCTTGAAGTCCATGTCTTCTGCTTCGATGAGGATGGTGCCTCGATAGAGTTCGGGCTGCTGGGGAAGAGGCAAAGGAGTGATGGCTATGGCGTCGGTCATCTCAGAGCGGTCGGCATCGCCAGAGCAGTTGACGACGACATCGACGGCTCCACAATGCTTCACCACAATGGTGTCGGTCTGATTCTCAGCCCCATACTTCTGGACCGCACTTGGAGTGGCGCCTTTCGTGTATGAGTGTTTCGCGAACGTCAGGACAGGCTCTGTCGTGCAACCAGTTATGATGATGCTATCCGTTCGAGTAGTAGTGGTGTCAGTCCGATAGTTGTTCAGATAGAAGACAATCTGGTCTTCGAACTCACGCACTACACCGCTCGAGAGCTTGTCGAACTTGAGTTTCAAGGTGTCGCAAGTGTTGTATTGCAAGGGGATAACTGCTTCTGCGCGCTTCTTCTTATTGAGATATGTGTATGGGGTATAGGTGACGAGCTGGTTACGATAGCGGTTCACGAAGAGGTCACCCTTTGAAACCTCGGGATATTGCTCGTTGAAGTTCGCCTGTTTCTTTGCGATTGTGCTCCATTTCGAAGTGCGTTGCGACTTCCTAAGCTTAACGGGAATGGCATTTGCGGCGTCATCGTAGAGCGCTGTCACCATAGGTATTGTGCCGTAGCGGCCAGTCGATTTGAAGTAGCAGCAGTTGTCCATCCATCGCCCAGTGCCGATGTTGAAGGGGTCGTCCTGCTTGTAGATGCCGTCGTAGAGGTCTGCCCAAGTGGCATACATGTCTTCGTCGCTGCCAGAAGTTATGTTGTTGATGATGACAATCTTCTGTTTGCCGACCACTTCCTCGCGGGTAGGGATGTACATCGTGCCGTCGAGAATCTTCAGGAATATGTCGTTCCAGACGCCATTCATGTTGTCGAAGCGCTCCCAGACGCGACGTTTGTATCCATCTACGGTTGTCTGACTCACCTCGTGGAAGCACTCTTCTCGCCACGTCAGCTCAGGTCCGTCCCATACAGCTCCACCATTCACGCAGGTCTGCTCCATTACTGTGCCGATGCCAGCTGCAGAAGGGTACTTCCTCCCGTGGTTTTCTCCGAGCACATTATCCAAGCCTCCATTCCATCCGCAATTGTCGTAGCGAACGCCATAGTTCTTTGTCAGACCGCTGATGAACGGGCCAAACGAAACGGATTCGTTGTTGTAGAAGCATGAACTGGTTGTGTATTTGTAGAGGAAGAGCATGTTTTCGGGGTAATTCTTGCAGGCGTTCAGGAAGTCCTTGTTGCGCTTCAACTCGCCGATTGGGTTAAGTGGATGGCTCCAGATGTTGCCGCAGAACGAAACCGTGAGCAGGCCTCCGTAGTTATGCGACATTTCTACCAGATTGGCGAACAACGCCCAGCGATCAGTCTGAGTAGCCGACGACTTATCTCCAGGCTCGTCGAAGCCCCAGAATTGTTCTGCGTAGTTCCATCCAAGAAAGTTAGGAAACTTCTTGAAGAAGTACTCAAAAGTCACCAGATCATAGTCCTGAATGTGCGTATGTCCTCCCGATGCAGGCTGACACGAAAACCACATTCCGTTCTGCTGGCACACCGTTCCCCACGACTTATAAGTCTGAAAGGCATTCTGCGGCATTTTGTATATGTTCAGATCCTTGTCGTACTGGCATGAAAGCGAGAGGTTCAGGCAGACGTATGGCTTGATTTCATCGGGGATGAGGTCAATAATCTTCTGCGGATCGGCCTTGTACCAGACGTCCACATGAATGAACCAGAGCGGATGTTGGCTGTCGATGGGACGACGTTGTTGAGCCGACAAAACCTGCGGCACAAAGAACAGAAGGACGATTAAACTAAGGATAGAGGATAGAAATGAACGTCTCATGGATAGGGGAGTGGTTTATGGATTATCGCCACAAAGTTAGGAGTTTTTTCTTTACGCACAAAGAAATTAGCAATTTTATTTGCTAAAGTACTCAAAATAACGAGGATGAAGGGCGACTTTGGCACAGTATCCCGAAAATCCCCGCTAGCGAGTACTCCAGTACCTACGTGGAGGTACTCGAGTACCTGCGCGTGAGGACTGCAGTACTAACGTGCGAGGACTGGCCACGAAGCACGCTTAATCGGGCAGAACTCCCCTCATAACTCCCCGCCCCTTAAGGGGAGGGGAAGAGCAAAGCGAGGGGTGGGGTAAGCCCCAAGCCTCCTTTATCACCCCACCTCGGCCTTCGGCCACTTGCCCCCGTCGCAAGCTCCCCAATTGCTCCGCTGCTAACGGGCAATTGCCCCTAAAAGGGGCGGAGAGCATATGCCCTGCCTATAGTTAAAGATAAAATGTGTGAAGAGATTTGGTTTTCCGCTCTTTTCTTCGTAATTTTGCCTGCAGATTTCCGTTGCTCTATTGCTTAAAAATCGATGAAGAAAAGAACTATTTGCGCGTTTTCCCTAATGTTTCTTTGCCTGATTTTGTGTGCAGAGACTGTGAAGTTCGGCAAGGGAAGGCTGACTGTTAAGCCCTTGGCTCACAATGCAGTACGTATCCAGTACGAGGAAGGCGAGTCAACTCCTGACGAACTGCCAGACTGGCTTTATGTCAAGCAAGGTGAGGTGAAGAAATGCGGCGTGAAGGTCGATATTGATAACCTGCAACAAGTGGTGACGATTAGCAACCGTCTCGGCCAAAAGGTCTTTACGGCCACTCGCCATCAACTGGAAGCGGGCAGAGCAACTCTGTCTTTCCTCTCTCCGAAGGACGAGTTCCTCTATGGACTTGGGCAGTTTCAGGACGGCTACAGTAATGTGCGTGGATTGTCACGAAGGCTGACGCAGGTCAATACGCAAATCTCCATCCCCATGCTCCTTTCGAGCAAGGGCTACGGATTACTATGGAACAATTATGGGTTGGTGAACTTCAATCCAGGCGACCAAAGCGTAAAACTTGTGAAACGAAACGGAGTGGGGGAGAGCGAAGAGGTGGATGTGACCTCTACTGAAGGCGGCAGGCGTGAAAGACGAGAGCGCCACTTCTTTGAGGCAAAGCTCGATGTGGACGAGGCTGGCGACTATTCTCTCTTGCTCGATGTAGGGCAGAAAATGGCTCGCAGACATAATCTTGTCATCGATGGAAAGCAGGTGATTGAGATGCAAAACCTGTGGCTCCCGCCTACGGCTTCGGCCATCGTCCATCTGACAAAAGGCAGTCATACGCTCTCAGCAGAGTTGACTCGAGATGATTCGCCTGTGGTGTACTATAAGAAGGTGACCGACGAAACCGTCTTCTCCTCGCCTGTAGCGAAGGCAGTCGACTATACGGTCTTCACAGGGACTCCCGACGAAATCATTGCCACCTATCGTGAACTGACAGGCAAGGCTCCGTTGATGCCCAGATGGGCGTTAGGATACATCCATTGCAGGGAGCGTTTCCACAGCTCAGACGAAATCTTGCAGACCGCCAAACGCTTTCGTAGCGAGCAATTGCCCCTGAGTGTGATTGTGCAGGACTGGCAGTATTGGGGCAAGTATGGCTGGAATGCGATGCGCTTCGACGAGGACTTTTATCCCGATCCAAAGGCTTTGACGGATAGTTTGCACGCTATGGACGTCCGTTTGATGCTCAGCGTCTGGTCGAAGATCGATAAGAATTCCGAGGTGGGCAAGCAGATGCAGGCCGACAACCTTTATATTCCAGGCACAGATTGGATAGACTTCTTCAATCCAAATGCAGCCACTGCCTATTGGAAGAACTTCAGCACGAGGCTTGTTCCGCTGGGTATTGATGCTTGGTGGCAGGATGCTACGGAGCCTGAGAATGATGATCTGGCCGGACGTCGCGTCAATAATGGCAAATGGGCAGGAGAAGAAGTCCGCAACGTCTATCCCTTGCTTGTGAATAAGACCGTTTATGAGGGATTGAGGACACAGGGGAATCAGCGTCCCATGATTCTGACGCGATGCGGCTTTCCTGGCATCCAGCGGTATGGCTCTGCTATGTGGAGTGGCGATGTGGGCAACGATTGGGAGTCGTTTCGCAGGCAAATCACAGCAGGACTCGGTATGCAAGCTGCTGGCATTCCTTGGTGGACTTACGATGCAGGCGGGTTCTTCCGTCCTGGCAATCAGTACACAGATCAGGCTTACATTGAACGTATGCTTCGTTGGATAGAGACAAGTGTCTATCTGCCCCTCATGCGAGTGCATGGATACATGAGCGATACCGAGCCTTGGAACTACGGAACTGAAGCGCAAAAGGTCATTGCTGATTGCCTGAAAGAACGTTATCGTTTCCTACCTTATATATATAGTGTGGCGGCAGCTATCTCTTTCGAAGGCTCCACCTTGATGCGTCCGTTGGTCTTTGACTTTGCCGATGACGCCGAGGCTCTCGAACAAAAGTATGAATACATGTTCGGTCCAGCCCTGCTCATCAGCCCAGTAACGGAAGCAGACGTCAGCACTTGGAGGACTTATCTGCCCCAAACTCAAGGCGGTTGGTACGACTTCCGTACGGGCAAGCATTATGAAGGTGGACAGACTGTCACGACAACTGTGACCAAGGCTTACATCCCTGTCTTTGTTCGTGCAGGCAGTATCATCCCTCTTAGCGAGGATGAGGTGCTGGTTTATCCTGGAGCTGATGGGGAGTTCACGCTCTACGAAGACGATGGCACAACGATGGCTTACGAGCAGGGCAAGTACTCGCGTACCACTTTCCGCTGGAACGATGCTCGGAAGAAGCTGAACATCAGTCCGCGAAAGAACAAGAGGTTCAAGGTTAGAATAGTAGACGCGAAATAACCTGTTATCTCAAGTCTTTGACCTCGATGACATCCTTATCGTTATAGTTCAGGTTTTCGCCAGCCATTCCCCAGATGAAGGTGTAATAGTAAGTGGCACTGGCGCAATGGATACTCCACTCTGGCGACATGATGGCTTGCTCGTTGTGCAACCAAACGACTCGGCTCTCCTGAGGCTCCCCCATGATGTGACTAACGGTTTGACCTTCAGGCACGTTAAAGTAGTAGTAGGCCTCTACACGACGTCCGTGGGTATGAGGCGGCATGGTGTTCCAAACACTACCTTCCTGCAGTTGCGTCAAGCCCATCTGCAACTGGCAAGGTCCTTCCTCGAGGGCAGTGTTCACAATCAACTGATTAATGGTGCGCAGGTTGCTTTCGGCTTTTGTTCCGAGTGGCTTTTCCTTAGTGCCAACGATGACAGCCTTTAAGCTCTGCACCTTGCCATTCTTTCTTCCGTCGAGGGTAACCCATTGCGTCTTGTAATGCTGGTGGGCTGTGGCACTGTTCAGGTAGAACTTAGCAGGGTTCTTGGCATCCTTCGAGCGGAAAATCACCTCCTTGTTGGTGTCGATGTCGTTGCCGTTCTTGTCCTTTCCTAGCCATCCTCTTCCTACATAAAGGGCTTCGCTATAACCCAAAGGATACTCCTGTCCGTCGACAATTACCACACCATCGCCACCAGTATTAATGATACCCAGCTCGCGATTGCGCATGAAGTAATCGGCACGAAGCTGTGGATGCGTTTCCAACTTCAAGTCTTTCGTCACAGGCATAGCGCCTCCAAAGATAAAG
>JAFYYO010000330.1 GCA_017557475.1 Bacteroidaceae bacterium | reverse complement strand
AGTGGTCTTCTCTCGCGAAGGCGACGTCATCTGGCAATGCTCTAACTGCGGGCACATCGTCATTGGCAAGCAGGCTCCTGAAGTATGTCCCGCCTGCAATCACCCGCAAAGTTACTTCCAAATCAAGGCAGAAAACTACTAAAAGTTACCCTTAAACCCCTTGAACTCCTTGAACCCCTTAAACTCTTAAACCATGAAGAAACGTCTGGAATCGTTGGATGCCCTTCGAGGCTTCGACCTGTTTTGTCTCGTCGCACTCTCCAAAATAATCGATGAACTGTCGGAAGTCGTCGACAAACCCTGGATGAGTTCGGTGATGGAGTGCTTCACGCATAAGACCTGGGAAGGCTTCTCGCCCTGGGACCTCGTGATGCCCCTCTTCATGTTTATGGCAGGTGTGGCAATTCCCTTTGCCCTCGAGAAGTACCGCGAAGAGGGAAATCGGTCTGCACTCTATTGGCGATTAGGTCGAAGAGTGCTCCTGCTTTGGCTCTTCGGCATGATGGTGCAGGGCAATCTGCTGGCTCTTGACCCTCAGCACATATATCTGTTTACCAACACCTTGCAAGCAATCGCAGTCGGCTACCTCTTCAGCGCACTCATCTATCTGCATACGGGTTGGAAGACACAAATAGGTATTGCCGTCGGACTGCTGCTTGCGTTCTGGGGTGCGATGGAGTTCATCAGCTTCGGAGGCTTTGGTGGAGGCGACTACACACCTCATGGCAACCTCGCTGAAGGCATAGATATGACCGTACTTGGGCGCTTCCGCGATACGGCAGAGGTCATCGACGGACAAGTCATCGTCAAGGAAAGCTACACCTACACCTGGCTCCTCAGCAGTATAAACTTCGTCGTAACGGTGCTGACAGGCGTCCTTGCAGGAGAGGCATTAAAGGGCACAATGAAGCAAGGTCGCAAGGTCGTGTTGCTTCTCGGCACAGGTATTGCGATGGTGGCACTCGGATGGACTTGGGACTTGGTACATCCCGTCATCAAACACATCTGGACGAGTTCGATGGTTCTGGTCAGCAGCGGATACTGCTTCCTGCTTATGGGACTCTTCTACTGGTGGATTGATTGTCGCGGACACAACAAGCATCTGACCTTCCTGAAAGTCTACGGCATGAACAGCATCACGGCTTATGTGGTCAGTCACGTCATCAGTTTCAAAAGCGTCAGCAAGTCTTTGTTCTTCGGACTCGAGCAATACGTGGGCGACTACTATGACCTTCTCATCCGCTTCAGCAACATCGCCATCCTCTTCATCATCCTCTATATCCTCTATCGAAACAGAATCTTCCTGAGAGTATAACGCCGACTACTTCTTGAACAGGTGTGGCACGAACTCCTTAAGGCTACGACGCCAGGTGAGCCACTCATGATGGGTGCCTGGCGAAACGTAGTAATCCACGTTGACACCTGCGTCTCGAAGGTCGTTCACAAGCCTCTCTGTGCCGAAGTTCTCCTCTGAACCACAGCTGAGGAAAAGGTAGTGGATGCGGCGATTGAATTCCTCGCTGCGAGAGAAAGCGCCGTCATACGTCTTATTAACGTCGAGTCCAAAGATGGCTCCGCTGAAGCCTCCCATCCACGCGAACTTGTCCATGTTGTTCATCACAAGGTCGAAGGTTTGATGTCCGCCCCAAGAAAGGCCAGCCATAGCACGATTGTCGCGATCTGACTTCGTGCGGAAGTTGGCATCGATATAAGGAATCAGGTCTTCTGTCATTACCTTGTAGAAGGAAGCACCGTACTGAGAACGACCTGCTTGATTGCTGCCTCCTCGGAAAGGAGCCTTCACGTCGCCGCTCTCCATCACGACAATCATGGGCACAGCTTCGCTGCTGGCAATCAGGTTGTCCATAATGTGCTGCATTCTTCCTTGTATTGTCCAACTCGTCTCGCCTTCGCCCATGCCATGTTGCAGGTAAAGGACCGGGTATTTCTTCTTGCCCTTCTCATACTCCGCAGGCGTATAAACCATCGCATGACGCCACTCGCTCGTGCTTTGAGCATAGTAGTAAACGCTACGCACACAACCACGAGGCGTGCCTTGCTGCGGGCGATAATAGTCGCCTTCAGGTCCTTCGGGAATCTCTATGCCACCTGACTCACGGCAACAACCAAAGAAGGTCTCGGTAGCAGGGTCAATAAAGTTGACGCCATCGATGTTGAGGAAGTAATAATGGAAGCCGACAACCAGCGGGTCGGTGACTGCCATGAAGCCGCCTTTGCCGTCA
Source organism: Bacteroidaceae bacterium (assembly GCA_017557475.1). The sequence continues at coordinate 3,253 of JAFYYO010000330.1, read as the reverse complement.
GGTTGCATCTCATACTTCTTGTTGCAGATGTCAACCACGACTTTCTTGGCCTGAGGCGCATGGATATAAAAATAGGCTCGACGCTCTTTATCAACCTTCGGGAACTCGTTGCCAGGAACAGTCGTCTCAGCAGTCACGGCATCCTCAGGCACTTCAATCTTCTTGGTAACAGGCATCTGAGGACGCTTAGGCTCGTGGCCAAGGAAACGGCTGGCCGCCTCGCCGTAGCGACAACCCAACTCACGATAGCCCGCAGCATCGAAGTGCAGGCGGTCGGGACCATTGGTGCATCCCTCGGAAGAGATAACCTGACAAGTGTGAATGGTCTGCGGCAACTCGTTTATCTGCTTGTTGCATCCGATGCAGACGCCCTCGCCATTGGCCTGCACAACGCCTCCCACATAGAGAGGCACCTCTTCTGGCTTCAGTTTCAAGTCGCCGAGCAGATGGTCATAGACGTTCTTCACCTTCTTCCCCCACTCAGGGTCTCCCGTGTTCGACTCGCCCTGATGCATCAGGATGCCTTTGATGATGCCATCCTTTTGAGCCTTCTTCGCCAAAGTAACGAGCGTCTTGTAGGGATTATTGTCGTAGTTGGCGAGTATGCCAGGCATCCATGCGGGAACTTGCTTCAGGTAGCTCTCGATGCTATCGGGCATGAAACCTTCTATCTTGATGCCGCCAACAGCCACATGAACAACGCCAATCTTAATGTTCTCAGGCAAAGAAGCCACAAGAGTACGGCCAAACCAATCAGCAGGCGTCAAGCCCGTATTGGGACGGCAAAGAGGAGCCGAAGCCTCGCACCACTCGCCTTTCTTACGTCCTCTTTCTGTGTCGTCCACAGCAGGCATCAGCAGGAAGCGAGGGCCTGGGCTGGCGATATCCACAGCTTCAGGTCGAGCTGCGCCTTCCATATTCGACTGTCCAAAGCAAAGGAAGATGTAGAAGTTAGGGTCCGGAGCTTGAGCCTTCAAGCACAAAGCACTCAGGAAAAGAATAGAAAGGATAGCATTTCGTTTCATAATATTATGCGTGTTTGATTGTTAGTGATTGCGGAAATTCCATTTCGAGTTGTCTGTGCTGAAGTCATAAGGAGCCAAGGTGGGAGTACTGTCGGCAATGGAATAGAGAACATAGCGAGTGTTCAGCCCCTCCTGTCCTGGAATGGCTTTCGGCATAATGCGGTAAGTGCCGTCGGTAAGTTGCTCTATGCGCCAAAGTTGTTCAGGCTTGCCCGTGAAAGCAGGCAGAGTTGTGACCTCAAGATTGGCAGTAGCCGTCAAAGCACGCTCTGTTCCTTCGATGACGATACGATAGTAAGGACCTCCTAAATAGCCGCCAACTTCGGGGACCGGAGTGATGGTCCAACGCTGCCAGGGGCGGAACATATAGTCGCTACAACGAACGGGAATCTCTCCATCAGGCCAACCCTTGACGACATCCTCCAGTTTCTGATTAGGAAGAACCTTCACAGGTTCGTTAGGATCTATCTGCCAAAAGCGCTGACGTTCCTGTTCCATACGAACAAAGTCAACTGACAGTTCCAACGAATAGCCACGCCGTTCAGACTCAATCTCGAAGGTGCCGCCTTTAAAAGGTTCGCCTGCATAAGGCCAGTCATTCTTCCAAAGCAAAGGAAGAACGGCAAGAACGGAGCGTCCACTCCTGTCGAAATCGGCTTCAAAGTGACACGACATCACCTCCACACCTTCGTCGATGATGGTACGTCCGAAGTGTCCTGGACCAGTCTTGCGATTGCCTGCAGCAATCACCATCTTGCCTCCGCCATGAAACATATCGCGCCCAACATTATCTATATATGGACCTTCAACAGAGCGAGAGCGTCCCACCACAATGTTATAGGTGGAGTTAACGCCATCGCAGCAAGTGCCATGGGTTCCCAACAAGTAGTACCAGCCGTTTCGATAAAGCAGGTCTGTCGCCTCACAATCAATGGCAATATCTTTCTCCACATTGCCCTTCATGCGCTCTCCTGTCTTTGGATCAAGTTCAATGAGACGAATCGTGCCGAAATAAGTACCATAGCTACACCAAAGGCGTCCCGTTGTGGGGATTAACAAGAGCGAAGGGTCGATAGCATCTTGGTCTTCCATACCATCGGATGAGGCTACCTCGACAGCTTCGCTCCACTTAAAGTCGGGCGATTTAGGGTCGAGCGTCTTGTTCCACATCGTCAAAATGCGACCGTTATGACCGCCTCCAAGTCCGCCTCCTGTAGCGCCATAAACACAAAGATAGCGCTCGCCTATCTTCATCACATCAGGAGCCGCGCCGCCACCTGGACGCTCTGCACCACCTTGCCACGACCAGCCGTCTTCACTGATAAGCCCTCCTCCACCCGTACCAAAGGTGTAGTACTTGCCTTCGCATTCGGCAATAGTGGAAGGGTCATGAATGTAGGGAGCACCAACTTGCGCTTCGCTTAATGAAAAAAGAAAAATGAAAAATAAAAAAAAGAAAAGTTTGCGTTTCATGCTTAATTGTTTACGAGGGTGTAGTTGGTAATGGGAAGTCCTTTTTCATCAAGGAAGCGAGCACACATATCGCTTAGGCCAGGACCATTGACGACGGCAGCTCTCAGCACATTTCGACCTTTCTTCAACGAGAGGCGCTGCGACATTCCGTCGTCCACAACCATTCGACGGTCGCCTTCAAGCAGAAGCACTTCCTCGCCATTAAGCCACCACATTGAAGCTCCATTTGAGCCACAAGCCAGACGCACATTCTCTATGTCTTCTGGACAATCAATGATGGCCTCGCACCAGAAGAAAGAGCCGTAGGTCTGCTTGCCGTACTTCTCTGCAAAACGGAACAGCTTCACGTTATAGTTCTCGCTATCAAGAGTGTACCATTTGCCTTTCTGTTTAGGCAGTCGAGCCAGTTCATCAGCGAACTTCTCACGAAGCCACGAATTGGTAAAGATAATGTTGGAGCGAACATCCACGGCTATGGGTTCCATCAGTCGCCAACGTCGGATAAAGCCCTCCTCGTCGGGCCTGACAGGAGAGGCTTTCTTCCCAACTCCCGTGAAATACTTGGGACGATTCTTGAAGCGCAACCAATCCACGCTGACGGCTTCTCCTTCACAAGTAACGACCAAATCTGTAATACCTTTCGGCGTATAATCCAACGGAGCCGTTAATGTGAGCCATTGACCCAACATATCGCGACGGAAAGCACCATTCTCGCTCTTTACCGTCACAGGTACCTTCGCGATAACTTTTCCTTT